>CAZUGK010000060.1:0-6085 GCA_964619815.1 uncultured Clostridiaceae bacterium
CAGTAGTATCAAACCTTGCTTTCTTGTTCTCCCGGTCCACATAATAGTCTATATCCTCAAACACCATGGAATCCAACGGTATCCACGGGTTAAGCATTTTAGGCAAGGCATAGTATTTACCTTCCGGTTTGCTGCTCTGTATTTTTTTAGCAATATTATAAAAGTCCTTCCATGTCCAATTGTCATCCACAACAATGCTGTTCTCTTTCAGCAGCTTGTCATTCACAAGGAAGCAATCGAAGGAGTATGTGAGGGGGATGGTATAAAGGCCGCCCTTATACCTTGATCCATTCATAATAGAAGCATTATAGTCGTTTATTTTAAACTCTTTATCATCCTTGATTAATGCATCAAAGTTAACCAAAAGCCCCTTATCAATATAATCATTTACCGCCCCGGAATAACCGCAGTATATATCTGCTCCTTTACCGGTTAAGAGCTCTGTACTCATTTTCTTTTTGTATTCGTCATAAGGAAAATCCCTTGTATCCACCACATTAACTTTCACGTCCGGATGCTTCTTTTCAAATTCCCTTGCCGCATTAGAAACAGTATTGTCTATATCAATGAATACCTCGAAAACCAGCTCCTTTTTGGCGGCTTCATTACCCGAAGCTTTTTTATCCGATTTGATATACTTTATTAGCTTAAGTGCTTCCTGGTTAATTGCCACAAGGTATATTTCTTCTTTATCATTTACAACAAAGCTTTCCAGCTGCTCTACAACAGATATGCCGGTATAATCCAAAAGCACTTTTTTCTCTTCCCCGGCCTTGCCGTAGCAAATTATACTTTTCTCGTTCAGCCCGTAAAGCTTTCCTGTGGTCTTGTTATAGTAAAGCTTCCATGGTGCGTCCAGGCTGGCATATTCCTTTTTCCAAAGTATTTTCCCGCTTTGCCAGTCCAGTGTCTCAATGGTGTTCTCTCTTCCCTGAGACCAAGAGCTGACTATCAAATTATCATTTTCACCAAGAGCCATATCTCTGTATCTGTTTTTATTCAGTGTATTGATACTATCCAGTTTTTTGTCAAATATCTCAATAGAGCTATCCAGTTTAAGAGCAAAAATATTCCCTTTATCGTCCACCAATAATTTTCTTATAATTTCATCATTAATACCTGCATTTCCTTTACTGATATCTTTTGTAACAGCTTCGCCCTCAAGCCTTTTCCCCTGACTATCATAAAACACCAGTTTTCTCTTGATAGCCGTTATTTCGTTGCTGTCATTCTTTGTTATATCCTGGCATAAAACATGGATGTTTCCGCTGCTGTCAACATCATAGCATATCCGGCCCTCAAGACCTGTACTGAACTCTCTTGTTACGCTCCCTTTTTCATCCAGAAAAACAAACTTGCGTTCTTCCTCGCGGTAAGCAACTATTTCCTTCCGATTATTTATATCCAGTGAGGCAATATCCTTCATTCCAAACTTATCGCTTAATACAATTTCCTCGTAAGCTACCCTGCTTCCCTGAGTTTCAGCCCCATTACCCGATGTACTGCTAATTGTATTACCTGACGGCTTACAGCCTGTAAGGAAAATTGCAACCATAAGCAGGTAAATAATACGCTTCCACCCTTTTGATCCATGTTTTTTCACGCTAAATACCCTCCAACTCTCTCATAGCTTTATCAATAGAATTACATACACATTCGCTATTCTTTTTTCGAATGTCCATACCATATTGTACCATAGCATGGTATATATGGAAGCAATGGGTTATATGCAAAGATTACCACTATATACCATGCGCTTTGTCAATCATTGCAATGGCTTCCCCCTTAAGATACACTCTTTGATATATAAGCAAATCATATAAAGAAAAGGCTAAATATTTCTTCATATGATTTATGATTGCTTACCGAGGCTGTAGAAAAAAAACCGCTTAAAAGCGGCTTTAGAAGGGTTAATCAATACTTATCTGAATTCGGCAAAAAGCTTCTCGAAGTCTTCCATACTGTCAATTACATGGTATACATGCTCATCTGCAGGGAACTTCCTCTCTTTTACGTCCTTTATGTACTCCTTGAAGGCATTAGTCTCAACTTCCGCTACATTTGCATATTTCTTTACGAACTTAGGAGTAAATGCCTGGAATTTGCCGAGCATATCCCCGCTTATTATCAGCTGCCCGTCGCATAAACCGGCGCCAATGGAATAAACAGGAATGGTAAGCAGCTTTGAAAGGAAAGCAGTAACTTCCGGTGGAACAGCCTCTACAAGTATTGCATAAGCGCCCGCTTCCTGTACGGCCAGTGCATCCTTTATCAGTCCCCTTGCACTTTCCACTGTTCTTCCCTGAGCCTTATACCCTCCAAATTGCCCGGAGCTTTGGGGAGTCAAGCCGATATGCCCCATTACCACTACTCCGGCATCGGTTATTGCCTTTATTCTGCTCTTTACTCTAACTCCGCCTTCGAGCTTTATGCAGTCCACTCCGCCTTCCTTCAGGAACCGTACTGCATTAATGACAGCCTGCTCATCCGATACCTGGTAAGAACCGAAAGGCATGTCACCAATTACCCAGGTGCTTGGAGCCCCTCTTTTTACTGCCTGACAGTGGGATATGCAGTCTTCCATGGTAACCGGTATCGTTCCTTCGTAGCCAAGTACCACCATACCTAAGGAATCCCCAACCAGTATCATGTCCATACCTGCCTGCTCAGCGAAGGAAGCTGTTGGAAAGTCATAGGCTGTAACCCACGCAACAGGTACTCCGTCTTTTTTCATCTTGTAAAAGTCCAATACACTTTTCTTCTTTACCACAAAAGATCAACCCTTTCTTTTATATTTGAAGCGGCTTATTATATACTTCTACAAAAAAAATTTTTTACCTTCCAAAAATTTAATAAATTGAATTATTAAGGATATATGCCATTTTATGCCCATAACAGTAAGTTTAATGCATATATTCCTTATATTGAATATATTCCGGCGCTATTGTAAAATACAATTGATGTCTCATATAAATTTTATGAGGAGGTATATTATGTTAAGAGACCGTTTGAAGATTGATGCAGCTTTCATCGAAGAACTTAACCACTATTTTGCGGACCCCAGCAACAAGTTTATCAACGAAATCCTTAGCGTAGTAGAAAAGTACGGTACCCCTGAGGAAATCAACGAACAGGCAAGAGAAGCGAGGAAGCTCCCAAACCTTCTTGCACGTTTGAAAAGCCAGGAATCCCCATATCTTAAGGATTTGGAATGGCTTACAACAATGCGGGACAAAGGGGCCTTCATACCGGTATCCCAATACAGAAGAAACATTTTGGGAGATAAGGCTGATTCAATGAACTTCAACGAGGGCAAGGCAGTAACGCTCGAAGTAAGTGCACTGCAGTATTTTCCATGGCTTATTGAAGAAGCAAAACAAGCAATAGACAAAAAGGAAATAATGCCGGGGAGATACATACGCGTACGAAAGATGAAGGAACAGGAATCGGACAACGGAGACATATTGGCAGTGGCTGCAGCAATGCAGATAGTAGGTGCCAGCTACGTAGAGACCCTGGATACAAAGGGTACTGATGGGTCAAATGTACATCTTAACGGACCTTCTACAATAACCGGATACTTCGGTGGAATAGGGCAGCCTAACGAACATGGGCTTATGTGGATTGACGAGCTCTTGTACTATTATACCAACTATGGTATCAACGAAGTACTTAACACAAATTCCGGCACAGTATTCCTCGGGTATATGCTGTATAAGCTTGGAATTGATATTAAATTCAAGATATCAGTATTTATGGGAAATGACAATCCGTTCTCGGTGCTCTGGACATTGCTTATGGCAAGGCTGTTTGCCCGCCAGGACGGTACTACGCCTCTCATAGGCTTCAACCTGAGCAACTCAGTGAGCAACGATACAATAGCGCTAAGTTCTGAAATAAGAAGGCAATTTGGACTTGAAAATAATGTGAGAATTGAGCATCATATTACCGAGACGTACAAGAGTATTGTCAGACAGCCGTATAACAGACGTAATGAGCTTTTAGAAATAGCCCGCATCATACCGAACATTTCAGCTAAGCACGAAGGCGGCGACCCGGAAGCAGAGCTTAAGCAGGAACACCAGTCGGATATATTGGATTATTTCAGGGACAAGGAAGAAATAATAGCCTCCGGAGACATGACTCATCTTCTTGGCAACTACCTTGGCAAGCATAATGCAGTAAATAATACGGCAAGGGCGCTCACCGAAAACGGCCTTGCTTTCATAGGTGCAAAGAAACTGCACAAGAGATAATTTAATAAAAGGCTTCTGTTGAAGCTTAAGGTTACCGGCAAATCGGCATCGGACTTTGGTGCCGGTTTGCTTTTTGCGTCATTTTATCTTCTGTGCTGTTATAAATGCGGCAGATCTTACACAAGGGTTATGGTACTTTTTAGCATCTCAGGGCACTAAAAAACAGCGAATTATGGTATAATAATAAAGGTGATTTACGAATCATCCAATATCCTTATTACTTTTAGGAGGGGTTGGCGTGAATACAGACAGATTGGTAAATGAGTTCATTGAAATGGTAAAGGTCAGCAGCCTGTCACTAAATGAAGGTAAATTTGCTTCTTTATTAGCAGAAAAGCTCAAAACATTGGGTTTTGAGGTTCATATCGACAAAGCCGGTGAAATGACAGGTGGAAACACAGGAAATGTATTGGGCAGGCTAAAGGGTACTCTTGATGCACAGCCGGTGCTCTTATGCGCCCATATGGATACAGTAACTCCGGGAGAAAATATCAATCCCGTTATCAGGGATGGTGTTATATACAGTGATGGTACTACAGTGCTCGGAGGAGATGACAAGGCAGGGATTGCTTCGATATTGGAAGCAGTCAGATACATAAAGGAAAACAACATCCCTCACGGTGATATTGAGGTTGCATTTACAATATCTGAGGAAGGCGGAATGCTAGGCGCGAAAAATTTGGATTACAGCTGGCTCATATCCAAGTTTGCCTTTGTACTTGACAGCGGCGGCAAGATAGGTAATGTAATAATACAAGCACCGGCCCAAATCAAAACCCTTACCACAATAAAAGGGAAAGCAGCTCATGCAGGGGTTGCCCCCGAGAAGGGCATAAGCGCAATACAGGTGGCTGCAAGGGCTATTGACAACATGAAGCTTCTTCGCATTGATGAGGAGACTACAGCCAATGTGGGCAAAATATGCGGAGGCAGTGTTCCCAATATAGTGTGCGATAAGGTAGAGCTTGCAATGGAAGCAAGAAGTTTAGTTCGAAGAAAGGCTGAAGCCCAGGCAAAGCATATGCTGGAGTGTATCGAGAATGCTTGCAGGGAATTCGGCGCAGAGCATGAAACCGAGCAATACCTCAACTATCCGGAACTGAACCTGTCAAAGGATGCTGATGTAATAAAGCTTGTGGATGCTGCCATAAGAAGAATAGGCCTTGAAACGCACCTTGAGTCGACAGGGGGCGGCAGCGATACAAATATAATGAGCGGAAAAGGTCTTGAGGCAGTGACATTGGCAATAGGAATGAGCAACGTACATACAACCTCCGAGAATATTGCCATTGCTGATATGGAAAAGACTGCAGAATTGGTGGCGGCAATTATACAAGAGGTAAAATAGAAATCTGATTCAAATTTGTCTAAAAAGAGGTTATCTTTATATTCAAAGGTGAGAGAGTCGATTTGGGACCCATGGAAGGGAAGATATCGAGCTTACTGTAAGATATCAGTCTCGATGAGCATATGACAAATCACTAAAAATTGTTCAAGCAAAATCTCATTAAGGAGAGTACACTCAATTTGCATGTACTCTCCCTTTTTTACTCAATTTAATCAGATCACTTACTTTTTATGGCACGGTGCATCAGTTTGAATTAAAGTCAGTTGACCGCCTGGATATGCACCATTGTTTGTAACCTTATAATCATCATGGTTATGCATAGGATAGAACTGTGGGAAGAACTGTTCTGTTCCCTTTGTCCCATCACATATTTCAACATAGTTTACGGTATTAGGTGATGGACATGCAACCGACTCAGTCGGTACATCGAAAATTGCTGCTGTGTCCGCTTCTTGCAGCTTTTTCATTTGCTGACACAAGG
>CAZUGK010000060.1:6102-23549 GCA_964619815.1 uncultured Clostridiaceae bacterium
TGATATAATTTCCATACAAAGGAGACTTGTCATCGGCCGTTAAAAGCAAATCATAGGTTTCTCCCGAGCCGATTGAGACTGTAAAACCTCTTTCCAAAATTCCATCATGATTATTATGTGTCATATGATGTTCTCCGCCAGACTCATTTATATCCCAACTATTCCCCGTTGTGAGAGTTGTTGGGTTCTTTCCATCCTCACCGAATGCGGTCATAACATGGAAACCGTCCTGTGATTTGTTATGGTCAGTCATTTTCTTCATTCTAGAGCTGATTCCAAGGAAAGGACTTGGACTTCCGTCCTTCCCGACAATGGCAAAGTGCCAGCCGTGAATGTGCCATGGTACTACCTGGTAACCCATGTTTATCATTCTTAGCAGAAACCTTTCACCGGTTGCAATATGCACATATGTTTCATAGTTAATCTGCGCAATATTCGGATCACTTCCATCAGGAGGTGTCTGGGGATGGGGAAGCAGGGTCTGTGGGAAAGCCCGCCCGTTAACAAGCCAATAATCTGGCCTAAAATGAGTGGCATTGAAGTTCTTTCTGTCAAGAACGCTTTGATGCCACGTAGAATCAACGTCAGAAAGGAGCATAACATATTCCTTGTCAAAACAGGTATTGATATCATTATATGCAAAGTTTCTGTTAGTGGCGGTTTTCGGGATATGACGCTGCGGAATGCTGTGCAGCATCCATTCGCCCCTTTTGTTTTTGGTTATACCTGCACTGGCCAGGCTTGCAACAGAAGGATAAATTATCAGAGCACCGTACATACCCATTTGTACATGTTCAGATGCTTCTACATGGCAATGATACATATAAGTTGCAGGATGCTCAGGCTGGAAAAAGTACGTTGCTGTCGGAGGTTCTTTGTTAAAATCCGACCACATGGGGACTCCGAAAGAGCCTTCAGGGAAGCCATCCAACTGAGTAGCTACATGCGCACCATGCATGTGCACTGTATGGAAGTCCAGCAAATCTGGTCTATGAGACATTCCAAGATTAATGAGTGTAATATACAGATGGTCTCCGACTTCTGCCCAGATCATCGGTGACGGAATTGAAGCCTTACCCATCATGTGATGCAGTTCATGCCAGTTGTCTGGGTTCGTCCAATCATATACAGGATTTATTACGGTATTGTCAACCTTGAAAAGTCCTCCGACGAAGCCAAAAACATATAAATCCTGCAGAGTATCAGGTGCAGGACAAACATCGGCAGTTGTCGGAAGCTTGTTGAATCCATCGGTTGCCAAGAGAACGTAGTGCCTTGTAGACATATTTGATTTCACTTCCTTTACTCATAATCGCTTCAATTCAAGCTGCTTGTCTACTATATAGTATTTTAGCAACTGAAAAATGGTTACAAAAAGAAATGAAGAAGAGGACAAATATTATTCCTCTTCTAAGCCAAGCTTTGCTATAGTCTATGCAATCTCTTTCAAGCTTTGCCGGCATATCCTTGTGCTGCTTGTATAGGTTCCGCTTCGTACTCTTATTCTTCCATGAAAGGTTTTTCATCTCTCATAAGCTTTTCGACTACCTGTACATCTGCCGGAACAAATTCGTAATTTGCAAGCTCTTCCCTGCTCACCCACTTGAAATCGTTGCATTCAAGAGCCTTTCCCTCCCCCTTGAGTACCCTGCACAAGTAGCAAAGAAGCAGTATATCCTTTTCTTCATAGTTGAATTTTACTACCTTATAGATATCTATTACCCCTATATCCATATCCAGTTCTTCTTTTATCTCTCTTATGATGCACTCCTCAGGAGTTTCTTCAGGCTCCAGCTTGCCGCCTGGGAATTCCCACCTGAACTCCATGTGTGAACCTGCCTCGCGCTGTGCGATCAGCACCTTTCCGTTCCTTATCATGGCTGCAGCCGTTACAATAAACATAATAGCTCCCCTTTGCAGATTTTATAATAAATATTATACTACAAACGCTGAATAAATAATATTAATATAGAGTGCCCCCTCACTCATAGTGATATGAAACATTCATTTTTTCTGTTATAATCAATATAACATTCAGAAGGACAGTGATTTTATGCAAAATGAAAACCATTCCCTCAGACTAAGGTTTGAACTGCTGTATTTTGCTTTATTTGGTACCATGGCTTCTTATTACCCCTTTCTGCCCTTGTACCTGGAAAGCCGTAATCTTTCATATATACAGATAGGCATAGTTTTTGCAATTAATTCCTTGGTGGGAATCTTTTCACAACCCATATGGGGCTACGTTACTGATAAGTATCTTAATAAAAAGAAGACTCTGCTTATAGCTTCAGTATTCTGTGCCGTACTTATTTTTAACTTTATGGTAGCCCACAGCTTTCTATACATAATCGCTTCAGTAATCATGCTGCTGATATTTCAAAGCATCACTTCTCCAATGGCTGATGCATACTGCTATGAGGTAATTGAGCGGACAAACGCCTTCAGCTTCGGGCAGGTACGTCTGATGGGCTCAATAGGCTTTGCTCTGATATCTGCGGCTCTCGGAAAAATAATCCAGCTGACTGATTCAAGAGCCAGCTTCCTCTTATTTTCAATATTGTTCATTATAACTGCTTATCTGCTATATGGCATAAAATTTGAAGGAAAAGCCAACATAAAGCGTCCCAGCATAAGGGATGTCCTGAATACCATAAAGGAATTCAAGTTTATGGTATTTGTATTTTCAGTGCTTTTGCTCAATATAGCCCTGGGTGCCAACGGCAGCTACATATCAGTACTGGTGAAGGAAACAGGAGGAAGTGTCACAATTCTTGGATTTGTATGGTTTATAATTGCAATAAGTGAAATTCCTGCCTTTTTTTTCGGAAATCATCTTCAAAAAAGATTCGGGGAATTGAACATTTATCTATGGGCGGTAGGGCTTTACACATTGAGATTCCTGCTCTGCTCGATTCCGCAAAGCTATATTTCAGTAATATCCATACAGCTTTTGCAGGGTGTAACCTTCCCGCTGTACCTTATGGGAGCAATGCAGTATCTTTATAAGATTGTACCAGAACCAATCAAAGCATCCGGTATAACTTTACTCTCTTCTCTGGGCTTTGGTCTTGGAAGCTTTATAGGTAACCTTGGAGGTGGGGTGTTCTTGGAGAGCCATGGTATCCACTTACTTTACAGGATTTTGTCTGTATTCTGCGTTTTAGCATTACTTGTGGGTTTATATCTCAAATCACAGGATAAGAAAACAATGCAAAAAGAAAGAGTTTACTCATTCGAATAAACTCTTTTTTACATTTAAGGAATACCACAGCCTATCTGTTTGCGGGTCCTGCATTTATTATATCCTCAGAAACACCCTTGAACTTCTTGAAGTTCTCATTGAAATCCCCGGCAAGCTTTATTGCTGTCTTTTCATATTCAGCTTTGTCCTGCCATACATTCACAGGCTTCAGCACTTCTCCCGGGACCTCAGGGCATTCAGCGGGAACTTCCAATCCAAATATCGGATCTACATCATATTTCACATTGTCCAATTTTCCGCTTATTGCAGCATTTACCATGGCTCTTGTATAAGACAGCTTCATACGCTTTCCAACACCGTAAGAACCGCCGCTCCAGCCTGTGTTGACAAGGAATACTCTTGCATTGTTCTCATCAATCTTCTTGCCCAATAGCTCAGCATAAACCTGCGGCTTCATAGGCATAAACGGTGCTCCGAAACAAGTAGAGAAGGTAGCAGTAGGTTCTACGATACCCCTTTCTGTTCCTGCAAGTTTGCTGGTATAACCGGACATAAAGTGATACATTGCCTGCTCCTTAGTTAGTCTTGCGATTGGAGGCAGCACGCCTGTAGCATCAGCTGTAAGGAATATTATTGTTGAAGGAATACCTCCTACCCCTTCTTCAACTGCATTGTCTATATAAGTTACAGGATAACCTGCACGTGTATTCTCAGTGAACAGCTCACTGTCATAATCGGGAACCCCTGTCTCCGGATCCAATACCAGATTCTCTACTACAGTACCAAACCTGATGGCGTTCCATATCTGAGGTTCATTCTCCTTTGAAAGCCTTATGCACTTTGCATAACAGCCTCCCTCAAAATTGAATACTCCGGTATCTGTCCAGCCATGTTCATCGTCGCCGATAAGCCTTCTTCCGTTGTCAGCAGATAAGGTAGTCTTCCCTGTGCCCGACAACCCGAAGAACAATGCAACATCACCGTCTTTCCCTATGTTTGCTGAACAGTGCATAGGCATTACACCCTTCGTGGGAAGTATGAAGTTCATTACTGTAAACAGCGACTTCTTTATCTCTCCACAGTATTTGGAGCCGCCTATTATTACAATTTTCTTTGCAAAATTCAATATTATGAAGGCTTCGGAATTTGTACCGTCTGCTGCAGCATCAGCGAGGCAACCGGGTGCAGCTATCACAGTATATTCAGGTTCAAAGCCCTCAAGCTCTCCTGCCTTCGGCTTAATAAAAAGCTGTTGGGCAAAAAGGTTCTGGCATGCATATTCATTAATAACCCTTATGGGCATTCTAAAGTTCTTGTCTGCTCCTACAAAACCGTCGAAGACGTATAGCTCCTTGCCCTTTATATATGTAAGCACTTTATTATATAGGTTTTCGAATTTTTCACTGCTTATTGGTACATTGACCTTACCCCAGTCTATTTTGTCATGTATGCTTGGATCGTCGGCAATGAACCTGTCTCCAGGTGATCTGCCGGTATATTTGCCGGTGTTGATGCTTAAAGCACCTGTATCGGTAAGAACGGCGCCTTCATTTTTCAGTGCTGCTTCAACAAGCTTACCGACAGTCAAATTGTGATGCACCTTTGCACCCAAATTCTCCAATTTCACAATGCCACCCCCATATTTTATATACATCCTTCAACGCTTCAATAGTTTTATATTTTATATTCATGAGCATTAAATTTATACGTTGAATATGCAATTTCCACGTATATTATATAACACCGGGATGTATTGTGCTATGCTTTTCACAAATATTTCACAATTGTGGGTTAAGTTTATTTTAAAATGCTACATTTTTTGATATATTCTTTCATCACATTCAATAGTTTTGCGCAATACCTTTATGAGCCTATCGTTGGAACTTCTGTCTTTGACAGCCAATCTGAAATGAAATTCCGAAAGACCGTTGAAGCCGTCAGCCGTCCTTATCAATACTCCATTATTCGACATATTCGCCTTAAGCTGCACTGCAGTCATTCCCCCGCCATCAAGCTCAAGCAGATGAAAATTGGCAGCCGAAGGGTAAACCTTCAATTTTTTAAAGCTTTGAAGCTCCTCAAATAAATGCTTTCTTTCATTTCTTATCCAGGACTTTGATCTTTCTATGTAGTTTTGGTCCTCAAAAACGCTGCAGGCAGCAATAACTGCAGCAGAATTGAGATCCCAAGGCTCCATAAGCTTCTTCACTGCATTTGTCGCTGCACTGTTTGCAGTAACTGCGTAACCAAGCCTTATTCCAGGCATCCCAAAAAACTTGGTGGCAGCTCTGATTATTGTCATATTGGTAGATTCCTCCACCATATCTATCATGCTATTCTCGGGATAACTGTCGGTAAACTCCATAAAGGCTTCATCTATTATAAGCCGGCAATCCGATTTTTTTAGAACCGACGCAAGCTCTTTCATAACAGTCTTTTCCGCAAGGGTGCCCGTTGGGTTGTTTGGATTGCAGATTATCACCAGAGAATGGGGTTTTATGCTGCTTACCAGCATTTCTTCATCAATTGCCCCGAAAGCTTCAGTGAAGGCAGGTATATCTATATATTCAATACCCGCCGCTTTAGCTGCCCTGCCATATTCGGAAAAAGTCGGCCGGAGACCCACAACCCTTTCTGCCCCGGAAGAAGCCACCAGCTTGTAGATAAGCTCTACTGCGCCATTCCCAGGTATGATATATTCAGGATTGTTTATATTAAGATAATCAGCTATCCGGCTCCTTACCTCCCGGTATTCAATATCAGGATACCGGGTGAAATCCTCAAGCCTTTCAGACAGCATTCTCCTGAAGCTGTCCGGTATGCCCAGCGGGTTTATATTGGAACTGAAATCCAGTATATCCTTATAGTATTTGTAAACATCACCGCCGTGAAAATTCATATTAATACCCCCAGGCTGTATATTATGGAAAATAGTATGAGTGCCAGTATTGAAGCCATGTACATAAGCCTGATCACAGATTTTATATCATTTCTGTCCAGAGTACGCATAGTGTCTCCTATGGTAGGCTTCACCACAGGCTTTCCGAAGTAATAGTTAGTACCTCCCAGCTGTACTCCAAGGGCACCTGCCGCTGCCGCCTCCGGGAATCCGCTGTTGGGGCTGCTGTGATTTCTGCTGTCTCTGCGCAGAATATGCAGGCTATTTTTATAGTCCAACCCGAGCAGCATCGAAGCCAGTACGATTAGTATACCGGTAAGCCTTGCCGGTATGTAGTTGGCAGCATCGTCAAAACGGGCCGCTGCCCATCCGAAGTGCAGATATCTTTCATTCTTGTAACCCACCATTGAATCCATTGTATTGACAGCCTTGTATGCCATAGCTAAAGGTGCGCCGCCTATGAACATATAAAACAGCGGAGCAATAACTCCATCAGAAGTGTTCTCCGCTACTGTCTCAACAGCACCTCTTGTTATTCCGCTTTCATCAAGGTTGTCAGTGTCCCTTCCCACAATCATGGACAGCTGCTTCCTGCTTTTCTCCAAATCTCCGGCTTTGAGACTTTGATATATCCTTCCTCCCTCATTTGATAAACAGCGGGCTGCAATGCAGGTATACATCAACAGAATATTTACAGCATGGTAAAGATACGGATTAATTCTTCCTGCAAGCCTCAAAACAAACCAGGTAAACAGATATGAAAGGCCTGCAGTAGATATCAAAAGGAGTACACCTGCTGCTTTTATTCCAAGCTCTGATTTTGCAAGCTTCCTCGCCTGCTTTTCAAAGGAACTTATATAGGCGCCGATGAGCCTGACAGGATGCGGCATTGAAGGAGGGTCTCCAAAAATAGAATCAAGCATGAATGCCGTCCATATACTAAGCATCTGCCCCAGCCTCCAAAATCTCATACAGCTTTTCCATATCAAGATTATTTCTTACTATGCCAGCCAGCTTGTCATATTGTTCTTCCTTATACTCCCAATAATCAGGACAGGAATTTGCCAAAGGGGCCAGCCCCTTTTTCTCTCTTACAGAATTCAGAAAGCTCCTGGCAAACTCAGAGCTGTCAAATATTCCATGCATGTATGTTCCGTACACCGTGCGGTCTTCATTTGTCATTCCATCCTGTCCCGTCACCTCTTTGCCGCCTCTTTCACCAATTGTAACAAACGGGTACCCTTTACCCGAATTGTAGGTCTCTCCCATATGTATTTCGTAGCCTCTTACCGACGTTCCGAATATGTTGTCCCTGCCTTTGGAAAGTGTTGTAAACTTGTTCTGCCTGAATTCAGTAACAGTATCCAGCAGTCCCAAGCCTTCCGAATGTTCGTTTTCCGATTCTGCCCTCAGGCTGTCCGATATTTCTTTTCCGAGCATCTGATAGCCTCCGCATATTCCGAAAACAACACTGCCATTGAAATGACTTTTCAATATCCTCCTGTCCATCCCTGTTTTTATCAGTGCCTGCATATCGTGGATAGTGTTTTTGGTGCCTGGAATTATTATTATGTCCGGCTTTCCAAGCTCCTGATCAATTTCCACAAACCTCAGGGATACATCCTGATGCAGTCTTAAGGCGTTGAAATCCGTGTGGTTTGACATATATGGCAGCCTTATTACCGCAATATCCAATTCCCCGTCCTTCCTGGCTCCGGATCCCAGCCATTCGGAAACGCTGTCCTCATCCTCGATATTCATGCTGAAATATGGTATTACGCCCAGCACAGGCACTTTTATGATATCCTCCAGCATCTTAAGCCCCGGCTTCAATATTTCAATGCTTCCCCTGAACTTGTTTATTATGACACCTTTGACAAGCTTCCTTTCCTCCTCACTGAGCAAAAGCATTGTACCGGCCAATGATGCAAATACACCACCCCTGTCTATGTCCCCCACAAGGAGCACCGGAGCCTTTGCTATCTTTGCCATGCCCATGTTTACAAAATCCTCGTGGTTGAGGTTTATCTCAGCGGGACTTCCTGCTCCTTCAATAACAACAATATCACAGCTGTCTTCCAGACGGTGGTATATTTCTGAAATCCGCCCCTTAAGCTGTGGCTTGAAGTCAAAGTACTCAACAGCATCCATATCCGCATAAATACTGCCTTCAATTATCACCTGGGATTTCCTGTCGGAGGTAGGCTTTAAAAGTATCGGGTTCATGCTGGAGCTGGGCACCTTTCCGCAGGCCTCCGCCTGCATAACCTGTGCCCTTCCCATTTCGTGCCCCTCCGGGGTTATGTATGAATTCAAGGACATGTTCTGTGATTTGAAGGGACTCACATTATATCCGTCCTGGGCAAGTATCCTGCAGATTGCTGTACACATCAGACTTTTTCCCACTGAGGAAGCTGTTCCCTGTACCATCAGGCTCTTTGAATTAAGCTTTCTTTTGGCCATATCATTTACCTCTCATATCATCTTCCGCAATTTATCTTTCTAATAAGACAATTTCCATTTTCGTCAATCTCATAATGACTATATCTTCCCTGTTCAGCTGTAAAGCTCCAGTATGCCTCCATCTGCAAACCCATAAGTACCATAGGTATTATCCTCATTGCCCCCTGGTGTGATACAACAAGCACCCTTTTTCCTTCATATTCCTTTAATATATCTTCAATACAGCTTTTTACACGCCTGTATATTTCAAAGAAGCTCTCACCCTTTGGAGGGGCTGCATTTTTCCAGTCCCTTCCCCAGTTCTCCCAGGCTTCCTTATGCTTTTCTTTGACCTCGCTGTAGTGCATTCCTTCCCAATCCCCAAAATTGAGTTCTCTCAGCCTGTCATCCTTTATTATCTCATCAGGGGTAAACCCACTTACAATAACTGCAGTTACAACCGCTCTGGCAAGACTGCTTGATATGACAGCGTCAAAGCACACATTCTGAAGTATGTCAGCCAGATCCTCTGCCTGCATTACCCCCTTTTCACTTAGTTCGCAGTCTGTCCAGCCGTAGTAAACTCCTTTTGTGTTCAGTTCCGTTTCTCCGTGCCTTATGAGATAGAGTTCGGTCATACTATTTTTCATATAATTCCCTTTCCTGCCATAACCGCTGTTATCAGGATGAAAGCTGCCTCCAAAACCTCATTTGCAGCTCCCAGCGTGTCCCCGGTCATCCCCTGCAGCTTTGAATATATAAAGCTTCTGTACAAGAAGCAAATCACCGCACATACACCAAAGGCAGCAGCGCCCCAAATGCCAGAAAAACCTGCTATTATCGCAAAGCCAAGAATTGCTGCCAATACCGTTGCAGTTAGGGTCTGCTTTTCAAGATACAACCCTCC
Organism: uncultured Clostridiaceae bacterium; assembly: GCA_964619815.1. Taxonomy (GTDB): domain Bacteria; phylum Bacillota; class Clostridia; order Lutisporales; family Lutisporaceae; genus BRH-c25. The sequence goes on from CAZUGK010000060.1 coordinate 15,556, forward strand.
CAGGCCGGAGCCTGAACGGGCATAAACAGAAGTTTTAATTAGGATTACCATAAGTGTTTTCGCCGCCACAGGAGACAGCAGCACTGCCATATACAGAGCCTTGCCTGAAAGCAGGGAAAGCAGCGACAGCTTCAGCAGATAGTCAAATACTATCGCTATTGTACCATTAGAGCCGATTCTGCTGTCCCTCATTATCTCCAGCATCTTATCCCTGGTCCGGGATGAGAATATTCCGTCACAGGTATCTGCCAGGCCATCCACGTGAAAGCCCCCTGTGATGGCAGTACCTGCAAGAAGGCAGCACACAATAGGGGATAATCCTCCCAATATCCTTGATACGGCAATCAATACAAGTAAATTAAACGCACCAATAATCAATCCTACCAAAGGGAAAAATACAACTCCCTTTGCAAAATCCTCCTCAGTTGCCTTTAGATCCTTATTGATAGGTATCCTGGTCAGGAACTGCAGAGTAATTATAAAAATTCTCATTTCTCCGTTCCTCCGTGTCTTACTTCAGCTTCAGAGGAAGCCCGCAAACAGTGAGAAGAACTTCATCGCACCGTTCTGCAATGTATTGGTTCATCCTTCCGGCAATATCTCTAAATACTCTGCCTAAAAGATTCTCCGGTACAATTCCGCTTCCCAGTTCATTAGTTACCATTATTACAGTGGCTTCCGATTTGCTTACACTCTCCAGCAGTTCCTCAATTTCTTTTTTTATAGCCTCTTCTGCTTTCGCAAAATCCTCATAGCAGGCATTGTCATAGTCTATACCAGGGTATTCCAGCAGCAGATTTGTAATCATTACCGTAACACAGTCAAGAAGTATTCCTTTGTATTGCCCTCCCTTTTCCGTTATCACATGGCTCAGCCCCCTGAAGCCTTCATAGGTATCCCATTCAGATGGTCTTGATTCCCTATGCTTTTTTACCCTGCTTTTCATTTCTTCGTCAAAGGGTATTGAAGTCGCTATGTATAAAACCTTACCGCCTAATTCTTTTGCCAGCTTCTCCGCATGGGTACTCTTTCCGCTCCTTGCTCCGCCTGTTATAAGAATTGCTTTTCCCATTTTATTTCTCCCTTATATCTATAAGAAAATCATTTTCTATCATTGCTTCCTCTAAGGTTGCCATTTCGGATATAACAACTTCTGCTGCTTCAATTACGTTGAAAGCCAGAGGACAACCGCTCCCCTCTCCCAGCCTCATGCTCAGGTTCAGCATAGGACTGAGTCCAATCTCTTTCATAACAGTAATATACCCAGGTTCTTCCGAGCAATGGGACGGTATCAGGAAATCCTTCACCATGGGATTAATCCTGCATGCTGCAAGGGCAGCAGCAGCTGAAATAAAACCGTCTATAACAATAGGTACCCTGTGATAGGCTGCTCCCAGGAAGCATCCTGTCATACCTGCAATATCAAAGCCTCCGACTTTGGAAAGCACATCAATCGGGTCTTTAGGGTCCGGTTTGTTTACGCTTATTGCTTTCTCAATAACTGATTTTTTATTCTTAAAACCTTCTTCCGTCAGCCCTGCGCCTTTTCCCACCGCATCTTCAGTACTACAGCCGAGGAAAGTAATTGCGACTGCACTGCTGGTGCTGGTATTGCCTATTCCCATTTCCCCTGTTCCAAACAGGCTGTAGCCTTCCTGCACAAGCTGCGATACCATTTCCATACCTGTCTCAATGGCTTTTACAGCTTCTTCCCTGCTCATGGCAGGGCCTTTTGCCATATTGGAGGTTCCTTTTCTTATTTTCCTGTTTATCAGCCCCGGATGTTCCCCCAAATCACTTCCGACTCCTATATCTACTACCCTGATGTCGGCGCCGGCATGCTTTGACAGCACACATACACCGGTAACGCCCTTTAAAAAATTAAGTGTCTGAATTGTAGTAACCGACTGGGGGCAAGCACTTACCCCTTCCTCTGCGACGCCATTGTCTGCTGCCATTATTATTGTAACCTTTTTTTCAAAGCAGTTGTTCTGCTTTCCGGTTATCCCGGAGATTTTTACTGCCAGATCCTCCAGCTTGCCAAGGCTTCCAATTGGCTTCGCCAACTTGTCGAGCCTTTCTGCAGCCTCCTTCATACTATCCTTATATGCTGGTTTGATCCCTGACTTGGTTTTTTCATAAAGTTCCATAGTACATCTCCTTATATAATATAAATTTGTTGTGAAATAAAAAGCCCGCTGCCCAAATATTATGCATGGGAGCGGGAAATTATCTAAAATCAAACATCCTCCTCCCCTCCCTCCGAAGGTAGAAAATACATCATAGGCAGGTTTCCTGGCTTGTGGATCGTCTTACTCTCCGGCCTTCTTGCATTGCAATGGCTTTCGGATTTCATACCCACATACAGTAGCGGGGGCTGCAGCGGTTTTTCACCGCTTTCCCTTTTAACCCGATAGGGCACCGTATGATTATTATTTTTAATTCTGTTGATATATTTATTATATATTTTATGGAATATGCCGTCAACGTATAATATGTACTTAATAAAACATACTAAAATCAACAAATATAGGAGGGTGATTTTTTTGAACATAACAAAATTCCATGTAGATAACCTCAAAAACAGCAGTGATATCACCAATATTCGCGGCGAACTGCAGTCCATCAATGGAGTTCATGCTGTTAGAGTTGATAATGTATCAGATACGATAACTGTTGAATATGAGGACGGCCTCAGCACAGAGAAGCTTACGGAAGCGTTGAATAAATACACAAATGTCCGTCAATAGTAAAAAGCAGTTTACATTGTAAACTGCTTTTTACTATATATGCGCCTGTCAATTATTTTATATTGTCGGTAAAATGGACAACCTTACCGTCTTTATAAAAATAAAATCGTGTACAAAATTTCTTCTGTACACTTATATTGCTGTAACATTATTTGTACAGATTAATATTATGATATCAGAGGTGTATGCAGGAAGAAATATAAATTCATACGCATCTCCTGCTAATAGATTTATGGCTTCTTGCAAAGGCAAAAAAGCAAATCTATGATCCTCAAATATTTAGGAGGTGAATTATATGGGCAAAGAATGCAAAAGAGATAAAGACTTCAGAGTAAGACACTTTCCGGACAACATAAGAGACTTACTGTGCCTTCTGGTAGATGATGATAACAACACTGCTACAATCATACTCAACACCTGTGATGACTGTGTTCAGGAGAACGTAGAAGTAGTGTCTGTAATAGGCAACCTTGCAGTCTTCCGCTGCCAAGACAAATTCAAGTTCGTAGATATCCACTGCATTTGCGAAGTAATCGTTGATTGCGAAACAATATTGAGCGAACTCCTTGAATCAAATAATGAGTGCAGGTGTTAATTAGAAAGGGGGCTCCCATATAAGGGAGACCCTCTTATTCTTCGTAACCGCGCTCTTCCTATTCTTCCTCTCCCCACCAGGATGGACGTAAACCCGCTCTCAATTCTGCAGCCTTCAAACCACCGGTATACTCAAAATGAGGCTTGTCTACTATGGATTTCCAATCTCCGCCCCAGGTAAGTCCAAGCTTTTTACCTTCTTCCCCTATGATCCTCCACAAGCGGTCATTATTCCAGACAGCTTTTCCTTTGACAATCGGCACCACATCATAAGCAAGCCCAAAGCCATGAGGACCTATAAGCCACATGTTTGTAACAATTTTTCCTGGCGTTGTCCGCCCTTGAGAATATAGATACTGCTGATATTCCAAATCTCTCAGGGTATTTGTTACAAGCATTTCGACTCCGCGCTCCTTGCAGGCTTCAATATGTTTCCTGCATAGCTCCTGGACTGCCGGATGAAGATCCTCGATTTTCCGGCTGTTAATCATTGTTTTTACCACCCTTATTAATAGATTGGAGCTTGTACATCTCCTATTCTATTTATATGTGCCATTTGTAAGCTTGTCACACTTATAGTCATCAGCTTAAAAGTTTTTTTGCAGCTTATCCAATTAAGTTGAGTCTCATAAGCTCCACTTGCCCTATTTATCCATCTCCCTTATTGTTTCAGACAGGGTTTTCATTTTATCAATTGGTTGAAGCGCATATTTGTTCTTTTCAATATAATCTAAGTATATCACAAACAATTTGGGAGGTATGATACATGCTTAGCTATTTTTTACAGGTTTTTTTGTTGGGTTTAGCATACGTGGCACCTATAGGAATGCAAAACATGTATGTAATAAATACTGCAATCAGGTCAAACAAACTTCGTGCTTATCAGGTTGCTTTTATTACGATTTTTTTTGATATTTCACTTGCACTTGCCTGCTCCTCATTTACCTGGTTCACTGGCCTGACAACAGTTATTTCAACATTCAGGACAGTTATGAACGATAAAATGCTGAGGTATATAAATATAATTTGCGGCTCAATAATAATATTCTACGGTGTGAAACTTGGATTTACACTTATAGCTATAATAATGAAATAATAAATTTACATATGATATAAATTTGGACATAGGCTAGGTGCCCCTTACCCCTTCCGTAATCAAGCATAATTCACCAAAGCTTGAATATAGCACCTTTGCCTATGGTCCTTTCATATAATTACTTTTCGACTCATAAAATTAGCTTTCTTAGCCTTCTCCCACCAGGTTGGATGTTTATCCTCTCTAAGGCGCCCATTATGAGCAAGAGTACCAATATAAGCAACTATGGTTTATATTTACCTGCATATCTTTCTTCTACTAATCTGACAATGTCCATAAAAGTTAAATATCTTTGGCTTATAACCTTTGACCTTTTCCTCAAATGCTTATTAAGCCTTTCTCGCCTTTCTCGCCTTTTAGGACTATCCATTACTTTCACTATTTTATGTATCCTCAACATATTGCCACTCCCTGACAGTTCATAATACTATTGTATATATTTATATCGTCATATTGCCAAGTTTTTGAACTGATATATTCTTCTATAAAAATTCAAGGAGGGCTTTTAGCCCTCCTTGATTAAGCTATCTCTTATGCTTCATATGATCCATATGCTCCTGCACCATTCTCAATGTCTCACCGAACCTCTGGAAGTGAACCACTTCCCTCTCCCTTAAGAAGCTCAGTGTCTCTATCACGCCCCTGTCGTCCGTGGAATTGATAAGATGTTCATAGGTTGTTCTTGCCTTCTGTTCTGCGGCAAGGTCTTCATGAAGATCAGTTATGGGATCCTCTATGGACTGGATGTAGGCGGCTGTAAAGGGAACACCTGCAGCATCATTAGGGTAAAGTGCCCTGCCATGCTGCACATAGTTGGGACCCATCCCTGCTTTCTTCAGCTCTTCCGGTGTTGCCCTGTCAACTATCTTATAAATAAGTGTTCCTATTATCTCCCAGTGAGCGAGTTCTTCTGTTCCTATGTCCGTAAGTACTGCCTTTGCTTCGGGTATGGGCATCGTATATCTTTGTGACAAATATCTCAGTCCAGCGGATAGCTCACTGTCCGGGCCGCCGTATTGTGCAAAAAGCAGCTTTGCAATATGCAAGTCGCAGCCCTCAACCCATGCCGGGTACTGAAGCTTCTTTTCATATATCCACATACATTACTTACCTCCCATCTCATAGTCAATCTCCCAGGGCCACGGATCCTCTATCCATTCCCATGGGCAATCGCTTATGAATCTATGGGTCAGCGGAGCGTGCTCCTCTTCATATCTTTCTTTAAGCATCTTGCATTTCATCACGTATTCGTTGTGCAGCCTGAGTGCCCTTTGATCCATCGGATGTGTGTCCAGATACAGGTTAAGCTCTACAAGAGAGAAGTCAATAGCCATTATTTCCTTAAGCATCTCAAGTCTGTCCCTGCTTATATCCATCTCCAATACCTTCCTTTCCTCAATCTTCCCTGTCCTTTTTCATCTTCACATATGGGCGGTACAGTTCCGGGAATATTGTTCCCTTCATCAAGCCCCTCATCGGCTCATAAACCTTCTGAAGCACCTGATAAGGCACGTAAGCTTCCGCCAATTTGAATTCAGGTCCCATAACAGGTATTTCATAGTGTGGAGCTACAAGCATTTCAGGTTTGTACATATGGTCATAGGTATAGCCTTTGATCATTTTTTAACCCCCTTTACATGTTTTCCCTTTCATATTATTCATTAGCCTGCCAATTTGTTACATGCTATGGGAGCTAATATCATTTATTAAAACCTTTTTTATTTTTGAGTAAAAAATAAGGGCTGTTACAACAACTAAACTATATTAGTTGTGCAACAGCCCTAAATCCATTTTTAGAAGCAGGCATTCACTCTTGACAGCACTTCCAATAATATATCTTCATCAATTCTTTCTATGAATTCAGCTTGTCTTGCCTTATAATCCAGTGATTTTATGTGCTCTATCATAATAAAGCCGGTTGTTATACATCCTGATGTTTTAATATGCAGCGGAAACTTGTTATCAGTATTTGTTATTGGGCAGCATATTGATAAGCCTGTTTTTATATTATACTCTTTATTGCTTACTACCAGAGCAGGTCTACGGCCTTTCTTCTCATGGTCTGATTGCGGGTTCAACGTAATCCAACAAATATCTCCCTGGTCCGGAATATATGCCAATATTACCACTCCTCTTTGCCAGCCGGTTCCGTCCAATCTGCGTCTTCTGGCTTGTAATCTCCTTTATAGTCTTCAAACAACTCATTTATGGTATATTTTTTGAGCTGGCGCTTTGGCTGGAATATTATTATCTTATTATCCTCCACGGATATTTCGACTGCATCCCCTTCATTCAATTTTGCCTGCTCCAAAATATATCTGGGAATTCTTACGCCTTGGCTGTTGCCCCATCTCTGGACCTTAGCACTATACATATAAAATCACTCCGTTTATTATAAAATTACTTTAATATAATTTAAGAAGTCTACTTAATGATTACCCATCTTGATATTATAAACTCTAAGCTTATAGTCCGAAGGATACCTAAGCATCGTCCTGTACAAAGAGCGCTTATTGGAATCTATATCATGGGAAGCCAGTACAATATCCCTTACATTATACTCCGGATCCCTGTTGTATCCCGTAATAGCCAGAGTGTGGTAAGGCACACCGCTGGAGTAGCAGAACTGCACTACATCACCGAGGAATACCTCCCTTGACAGTTCATTCATATTTTGAATTGCTTCTGTGTAGCTGTACATTTTATGCCTCTCAACCCTATTTATCCAATGAGCCTTGAAGACTGCCGCTATCTTCCATGAGAAGGTTATCCGCCTCTCACTGTCTTTGGCAGTTGCTCCGGGCTTACAATACCAGTTAGTGCCCTTTTTGTGGTTTACCGGGTTTTTGTCATCTGCCCAAGGCATTCCTCCGGCATACAGCACCTGCGAAATAAAATTTGTGCAATCTCCTCCGCCTTGATGAAAGGTTGGATATGCAGGGTTATAATTCTTCCAGTATGTATCGATATATTCCTTTGCTTTCTCCCTGTTATAGAAGCCGTTTGCTGCTCTTTCAGCCCTGCTTTCAAATAAAGCTGTATCGGAATCCCCCAATTCGCAGAGGAATATTGCTGCATCCTCAAGAACCTCATTAGCCAGAGGATTGTCTTCCCTCATAAGCTGCTCCAACACCTCAGCTGCAACTTGCTCATCCCTTACGCTGGCATCATCGATTCCCAGTTTTGCCGTGAGAAACCTGATTAATCTTTCCTTTCTGTCTATACTCTGTATGAATACCTCATCGTGAATGCTCCTGTCCATGTCATTAACATCTGTTTTGTCATCAAACATCGAAACCCCTCCACAATAAAATGCCCATAGGTTATTATATTCCGATATCTGGAAAATAATACCTACGGGCACTTCCTGCGTTTCCCAAAATGCCGTCAGCCATAATCTTAAAACCTGCCGCTACAGCAGGTGGGTGCCCTGATCCAGGCTTCAACCCTCTGGTCGCTGCCAGCCCGGTTTCCACCCTAATACCCAGGCTCCCAAGAAATAATTGAGGCTTAAGATTACTAAACCGACAAACATTTCAGGAATATTCCGGCTT
>CAZUGK010000061.1:0-22916 GCA_964619815.1 uncultured Clostridiaceae bacterium
TGCAGATGGCATGTCCGGAAACACTTTATTTAGGAATTGACAGATGGTGGTGTACAAAGAATCTATACGACAATGTGGGATTCAGAGAATTTTGCAGAGGGTTGGCAAAACAAGCTGTGGACTATATGGAAAACTATGAAAAGGCAGGATACGAGACAGTTGCCATCCTGTGCAGCAATGGATCACCGACCTGTGGCGTTACTTTAACAAGTTCGTCAGAAGATTGGGGAGGCAGACCGAAAGAAGTAGATAATGATGCGGCTTTAATCGAAGGATCAGGTGTTTATATTGAAGAGCTTAAAAAAGAAATCCAGGCAAGGAATGTTAAGATGCCACCCGTTTATGGACTCACTTTAGATGAGGTTTCCAAGCCGTTAGAAGAAATCCTTACTGAATTTGATGCCTTTATTAATGATTTAAGTATATAAGAGCACAAAGAATTATTCTGGAAAACATTGCAAACACGAATATTTCAGAAAATATTATGTCGGCTTAATTTATTTTTATATGGAGGTGTTTAATTTAATGACAAAATTTTCTCAGAAAGAAGCGGCAGTATCCAAAGTAGACATTTTTTAATGTCTACTTTAATCTTACTAGTTCACTGAATAAGGTTGCATTTTCATTTTTTGGCTGTATTGACAAGAAGTCGAACGAGCGGCCAGAGAGGGTACTTAAGCGAGTCGGAGTCTCTGAAAGGGACGTTGAAACGCGAACGGAAAAATTTCTGTCAATCGGAGATTGACGAAATTAACGTATGGCACCTACCAGACATTTGCACGGCAAATGTGGTTCGGTGCACAGGTGCAAGAAAATTTGCTACTGTCGAAAATTTCCTATGGATGCGTTATAATAAGAAAAAAAGCTGGCCTTGAGAAAGGGGAATACCATATGAGTAATGGGAAAATGAAGGCTCTTGTAAAAAAGTTCAGGGAACCCGGTATATGGCTTGAAGAGGTTCCAATCCCGGAAATTGGTATTAATGATGTGATGATCAAAATCCACAAGACATCCATATGCGGCACTGATATTCATATTTACAGATGGGATGAATGGTCCCAAAAGACAATACCCGCTCCAATGACGATCGGACATGAATTTGTTGGTACGGTGGAAGCTATGGGAAGTAATGTTCATGGTTTTAAGAAAGGTGACCTGGTGTCGGGAGAGGGGCATATTGTATGCGGATCATGCAGGAACTGCCTTGCCGGAAGGAGGCATCTCTGCCGGAATACAAGCGGGGTAGGCGTTAACCGCCCGGGCGCTTTTGCGGAATACTTAGTCATACCTGTGACGAATGTATGGCATTGCGATCCTGCAATTCCTATGGACCAGCTCAGCTGCTTCGATCCATTTGGAAATGCGGTACATACTGCGCTGACCTTTAATACGATCGGTGAGGATGTATTGATAACCGGGGCGGGGCCTATCGGGATCATGGCTGCTGCAGTTGTCAGGCATATAGGAGCAAGGTATGTGGTAATAACTGATACAAATCCGTACCGCCTTGAGCTGGCAAGAAAAATGGGAGTGGATATTGCGCTGAATGTAAAGGAACAATCCATTGAGAGCGCAATGGAAAAGCTTGGCATGAAGGAAGGCTTTGATATTGGGCTTGAAATGTCAGGCAACGGGGAAGCGTTCAGCAATATGGTGGATGCAATGATCCATGGCGGGAAGATCGCTCTTCTAGGGATACAGAACGCGAATACGCGTATAGACTGGGATAAGGTTGTTTTTAACGGACTTACGATTAAAGGGATTTATGGCAGGCAGATGTATGAAACCTGGTATAAAATGACGGCAATGCTTCAGTCCGGGCTTGATATTTCAGGAGTAATAACCCACAGTTTCAAATATACTGATTTTCAGAAAGGATTTGATATCATGAATTCAGGTAACTCGGGAAAGGTAATCCTTGAATGGGTATGATGGATTCGGAAAGTTGTTAAAGAAAGGGAAAGGATATGTTTGAGAATTCACGTGAATTTTATAGATCAATTCTTGAGAGTATAAAAAAAGATGGGCTTTGGAAGGATGAACGGGTAATATTAAGTCCCCAGGACGTCAGGATCAATGTCAATGGGAAAACCGGGCTTTTGAATATGTGCGCCAATAATTACCTGGGGCTCTCAAATCATCCTGAAGTAATCGCCGCAGCAAAGGCATGCTATGATGAATGGGGTTACGGCCTGTCGTCAGTGCGTTTTATCTGCGGCACTCAGGAGATCCATAAAAAGCTCGAAAGGAAAATATCGGAGTTTTTGGGGACAGAAGATACAATCCTTTATTCCTCCTGCTTTGATGCGAATGGCGGGCTTTTTGAGACCCTGCTATCTGAAGAGGATGCGATCATAACCGACGAGCTCAATCATGCAAGCATTATTGACGGAATCCGCCTGTCGAAGGCAGCGCGATTCAGGTATAAGAATAATGATATGAAGGATCTTGAGGCGAAGCTCATTGAAGCGAAAAACGCCCGTGTGAAACTCATTGCAACCGACGGAGTTTTTTCAATGGATGGCATCATTGCAGATTTAAAAGGCATATGTGATCTTGCGGATAAATACGGAGCAATGGTAATGGTTGATGACAGCCATGCCGTAGGCTTCATTGGGGAAAAAGGGCGCGGAACTCCGGAATTCTGTGGTGTTTCAAACAGAGTGGACATTATTACCGGGACCCTCGGGAAAGCGCTTGGCGGCGCGAGCGGAGGATATACAAGCGGCAGAAAGGAGATTATCGATCTCTTAAGACAAAGATCAAGACCTTACCTGTTTTCAAACACTCTTGCACCGTCGATTGCTTATGCATCGATCAAGGTTATTGAACTCCTGTCCGAAACGACTGAGTATGGCGACAGGCTCAAGGAAAACACGATGTATTTCAGAAAAGAAATGACGAATGCAGGCTTCAGTATCAGAGAAGGAATTCATCCCATCGTGCCGATTATGCTGGGAGATGCGCCGGCTGCTCAGAAGATGGCGGCAAGTATGCTTGAAAAGGGCGTTTATGTGATCGGCTTCTTCTACCCGGTCGTTCCACAGGGACAGGCAAGAGTAAGAACACAGATCTCAGCGGCGCATACAAAAGAAGATCTGGATTTTGCAGTTAAGGCTTTTTGCGAGGTGAAAAACACAGGATCAGTATTCTAGAACTGTACAGCTTCTCCAAAAATGAGGAGGGGGTATGGAATAAAAAAGTATCAGCACGATGGTGATAAAAAGCTATCGTGTTTTTTATTTTCAAAAATAGATATTTCGGTATATACTTAAAATAGTCATTTACATTGAGTAAGCGGCTGAGTGGAGGGATACATATGAAAAATCTTGATTTACCCAAAGAAGAAGTAATCAAATGTTTTCATTGTGGAAATGAAACCTTGATGTCACAGAAAGGCGAATATAGTTGGGGTTCACGCGATATTGAATATGATAATTTTAGTTTTCTTTACGAGTATGAACTGTTTGCTTGTCCCGTTTGTCACAAGGTCACGTTACGCGAAACCTATGGCGATGAAACTATGGCTCAGCCAAGCTATCATGGAGAAATGGAATGGTATAACAAGAAAAGCATTCTTTATCCTATTAATAGTATTGAGAGTTGCTCCATCCCTCCAAAAGTAAAAGAGGCATATGAGGCTGCCCTAAAAATAAAAGGTATTGACAAAAACGTGTGTCTAATGGCATTAAGACGTACCCTTGAATTAATCCTCAAAGATAGAGGCGCAACAAAGTGGGGGCTGAAGGACAAAATTGAGGAAATTGCTGAAAAAGGATTATTGCCTGATACATTAAAAGAAGCATCATCGTTAACTAAAATTCTTGGTGATTCAGCTGCTCATGACAAGGATTTAGAGATCGACCAGTATGATGTTGAAAGCATGGCAGAGTTTGTTGAATATATTATCGAGTATTTGTATGTGGTTCCTGATAAAATTAACTGTTATAAAGAGCGGTTTGGAGCAAAAAACAATGATTAAGTAGTTGCCGCAATCTCTTCAGTTTGGAGTGACACATTTGATAACAGAGTTTCCTATTATGTTTTTTAATATACAGAGCGAGAGTTCGACTTCAAAATTGAAATGGTATCTATTTTGAGCGCACAATACAAAAAAATAAGATGCCATCCAACTGGATGGCGTTTTTATTTTATCTTCATTAATTCCGCAGATAATACATTGTCAAAGGATTCTAAAAGGAGAAATCAGTTCCCTTACGGTAGGTTAATCCAAAACAATCCCAAAATAGCTTTGCAAAGCTTCCCTGTATTCTTCTTCAGTCTTTGGAATAAAGACGTCTACGCCCTTTGGTGAAAACGTTCGGAACTCCAGTACCTTATTACCTTCTGCATCTTCTGCGTCTGCAATGGTTTTGCGCCCGTCGGGCGTTCTGATATATGCCATGGTATAGTTTTTAAAAATGGAATTCGGGTGTGTAAGACACCAATGGTTAGGCATTTCAAAGTCAATCGGGTATTGAGGATCTTCTGTAAATGAGTAAAGATTATCCCAGTGACTCTTATGATCAATCTGCACAACCCACCCAAGGATCGGGTCACGCACCAGGCGATACGTCTCATCACCCTGTCTTTGTTCGAGACCCTCCTTAAAGAGCAGTGGATACCTTGGAGCAGGGATCCCGACTCCTACGTCACAAATATAGGTTTCTCGTTCTACCTGAACGCGCGAAATCCTATGCCTGCGCATTGGAACCTCTACCGGTTCGCCAAACAAAAAGCGTCCGTAATATTCCGTCACATCATATTTAAGCTCCCGAAGCAGCCAGGCAAATAAACCGTTTAGTTCGAAACAATAACCGCCTCGTTTTTTAACAACGATCTTCTCATAAACATCCGGAATTTCAATAGATAAATATTTTCCGTGCATAATATCAAGATTTTCATAAGGCACCGTGAGCACATGCGCCTCCTGTAATGCTGCCAATGTTTTAGCACTGCCGTCTAAAAGCCCGCGGTATCCAATGCGTTCTAAATATCTTTGTACACTACATGATTCAAGTCGTAAGTCACTTATCACAAGACTAGCCCTCCATTAATTTCTCGGAATTTTAATTGAAAATTTATGTTATAGTTAACAATCCTAATCTATTTTGGCTACTTTAAAATAAATAAACTTAATATACACAAATTGTACGATATAATTTGTGCTCCTACATTATCAATTAGTCCTGACTTAATATCATAAACGGCTGATATTATTTCAATTGCTGATTTTCTAACATATAAACAGGCGCGAATATTCAATTAGATGTAAGGAAGTATGAAGCATCAATTATCCTTTTAAACAAAAACCTGCCAAATCGAATGTTTATAACAAGGGATAGCTGACTGTTTTAACTACGGATGTGTGGGAAAGCATAAATTCTACAATGCACCCTACGGAGACAGCGAAGGGAAATCGGACAGGAGTTTGGAGGAATTCAGTTTAATGCTACCCATAGGATTCTCCCGGAGAAGCCTAACTTCCCCCATTCAAATTTCTAAGATGCATATAGACTGTATTTTTTGATATGCTCAGGTGATCTGCCACTTTAACAACGGAATCTTTTAAGTTGAAGATTTCCTTCCTATACAGGGCAGCAATGATTTCTTTATTTTTATTTGCAGTGGAAATTGTAGAGTCATTGTATACCTTTACTTTGGCTTCCTCCAACGCTGTCTGAATGAGTTCGTCCGTATTACTAGCGAAATTTTCTATAATATCATTTTCCTCATTGTTTAACTTCATAAAGCTATCAAAGAAGGTATGAAGCGGCAAATCCATATAAAAATTGATACAAAGCAACCCAATAATCCGATCCTTTTCTCCTGTAATGGGCAGGGTAGCAGAACGCATGGAAACCCCTTTTTTGTTGCGGTTAAAATAAATTAAATTGCTATGATTGTTACCGCTTTTCTTGATTTTTGTAAGCATTTCCAATGCTAAATCTGTTATTGGTGCCCCTTCTGAGCGGCCGGTGTAATGGCCATTAATAACCTTAATAGCTGAATGGTCGATATCCTCTAAACTGTGAAGGACTAGTTCATACCCAGGACCTAAATATTCTGATAAGCCTTCCACAACGGATTTATATGATTCCAGAATCAACTGGTCGCATACAGAGAATTTTGTGTTAACCAATGTTGACTTCTCCTTTTTTATTTTTCCATAATTATATGCTTTATAACTGCCCATTTCAACAACTTATCATATATCTTCAAGGACAATTAGAAAATACCAGAAAATACGAGAAAACACAAGGCACAGGAAGAAATCACATTAAAGGAATTCCTCCTATGCCTTATACCGATGCAAATTTGATTCAATCCTGCGAGTTACAAACCCTACGCTTGCACCTGGGTTTTAGGGCGTCTCCAGAATGGTTTGTATTTAATTGTATCGTTCCAATGGAATATACCTAATCCCAGTAACGCATTCAATATAGCGATGATAGGAGAGGCAAAGGCCATGAATGCAAAAGGTAAATATTCTCCTACTGCTACGCCAAACAGCCCTGAATAGAAGATGCCCGAAACAGACCAAGGCACAGCACAGTCAATCATGGTGCCTATGTCTAACATGGTTCGGCCTAGGACGGCAGAATGCACATTCATATCTTCATAAAATTTTCTGAATGCAGCGCCCGGCAAGGTCAACGTGGTATACTGTCCACCGCCGCCAAACATGAGAAGGATACAAACACAGACTGTTGCAATAACTAAGCTGGAGGAACTCTTGATAATATATTTGAGCTTTTCCATGAGCACATCCAAAATACCTAAATGTTTCAGTGTTCCAGAAAACATACCAGCCATAAAAGATGCAAAAACGATTTGCGCCATGCTTAAAGCGCCACCCCTTGAGAGAAGATTATCCAAGCTTTCGATACCGGAGTCACACACGAATCCATTGACAGCTGCATTCAAAACATTATTCAAGCCCTCCCCCTGGAGAATAACCGCTAAAAGAATGCTGGCTACAATACCACACATGAAAGTAGCAAAGGCAGGAATTCTTTTCATGGACATTACCACAACTAAAATAGGTGGAATCAGCATGATTATGTTAACATTAAATGTAGCGTCAATACCCTCTAGTAATACGTTTATGCTGTCTAGGTCCAGAGCAGCGTTTCCATATTTAAAGCCCAATATACTGTATAGAATTAGACTCAATATGGCAAGCGGCATCGTGGTATAGAGCATACAGGGAATTAAATCGAAGATTTTTGTCCCTGTGCTTGCCGATCCAAGCAAGACACTATCGGATAGGGGAGACATCTTGTCGCCGATTAATGCACCGGATAAAATACATCCTACAACAAGAGGTAGCGGAATGCCCAAGCCTGCTGCCACACCAAGCAATGCAATACCCATTGTTCCGGCAGTTCCCCAACTTGTCCCTGTAGCCAGTGAGGTTAAAATGCATAAAATAAACGTAACAGGCAGAAACACCAAGGGATGAATTAATTTCATTCCATAATACAGCAGTGTAGGTATGGTACCCGAAGACATCCATGTTGCAATCATAATACCAACTAAAATCATAATCAATGCTGCACCAAGTATGGAATTCCCACCCTTTAATATTGCTTCTTCGATCTTTTCCCATTTGAATCCGAGTATTAAGCAATAGACTGCCTCAACAACGACTGCACTCAGTAGCGCGATAACAATATTATTTCCTGTCAAAACCAAAGAAATTACCGCTGTCAGGGGAAGTAAAAATCCAAATAAGGCTTGTTTAAAACTAAGTTCTTTCATGTTAAATTCCTTCCTTTTTATTCAAAGCGTGCTTATCATACGCTTTTTTTATGCGATATAGCCCTTCGCTTAATAGTGATCGAGGGCAACCCATGTTGAGCCTGATATAGCCTTCCCCACCGGTTCCGAGGTAACAGCCATGTGTGACGATGATTTCACATTCCTCTTCAAAGAACTTAATTAAGTCTGTACTGCTCATCTTTAAGTTGGAGAAATCCATCCACACAAAATAAGTCGCTTCCGGTTGGTAGACCCTCACCTCTGGTAAGTTCTCCTCAAAAAAGTCTTTCACCAGTTTATAATTGTCCTCTATGTAGTGAACAACCTCTTCCAACCACTCATCAGAGTGCCCAAAGGCTGCTTCTGTCGCTGCATGGCCAAAGATGCTCTCGCCATAATACTCGTTGTTCTTCTTTAATTCATTTCTGTAGGCCTGCAAGATTTCCGGATTCTCTGATATCACCAATGAATGTTTAATCCCCGTCAAATTGAAAGATTTGCTTGGGCTAATGCAAGTCACCGTATTCATGGAAGCCTCTTTTGACAAGGAGGCCATTGGTATGTAAGAATGACCTTCATATATTAGTCCAAAATAGACCTCGTCTGCAATGACTAGAATCTTATGCTCCAAGCAGATTTCCATTAGGCTATGTAACTCTTCTTTACGCCAAGTCCTGCCCATGGGGTTGTGGGGATTGCATAAGATGAATATCTTTGTTGTATCTGTAATCTTTCGTTTGAAATCTTCCAGGTCAAATTCATATCGGCCATCTCTTATCACAAGTGGATTCTCAACAGCCACACGCTTGGTAGCCGAGATGATTTCTGCAAATATATGATGAACAGGTGTGTTATAAATAATCTCGTCGCCTTCCTGAGAGAGTCCTTCAATTAATCCCTGGAAGGATGGATAGATGGCCACACTATTGGCAATCCACTCACGTTTGATTCTCCATCCACAGTGTCTCTCAAACCACCCTATTGCGGCATCATAATAAGAGTCGCGTTTATATGGGTATCCGAAATGGCCATTTTCTACTACTTTTTGCAACGCATTGATGATGGGTTGCGCGGATTTAAAATCCATATCAGCTGTGCCGAAACATAGGATATCCGGGTTATTTGTTCGAACCTTCTCCATTTCCCATTTACAAGTGCTTAGGTTCCTGCGATCCAGCACCTGGTCAAAATCGTATGCCATCGAGAACTCCTCCTAATCCAATTTACAGACGGCGATCGCTTCTATCTCTACTCGAACGTTCTTAGGAAGTTGTTTTACTGCAAAGCATGAACGTGCCGGTTTGCTACAGAAATAGTTTTCGTAGATACCGTTAAATACTGCAAAATCATCCATATCGGATAAAAAACATGTGGTCTTTACAACATGCTCAAATCCGACTCCCGATTCCTCAAGAATGGCTGAAATATTTTTTATTACCTGTTGGGTCTGGCTTTCAATGTCAACACCTACTACCTCTCCTGTCTTAGGGTCTAGAGGAATTTGTCCAGATGTGAAGAGAAACCCGTTTACAGCCTTTCCTTGAGAATATGGTCCAATTGCGGCTGGTGCATTTACTGTTTCTATGGTTTTCACATTTTTCTCCTTTCTGTCGCTACTATAAGTCATTAATTTTATTTTTCGCCCTTATCCTACCACTAAAAAATATTTTAGTCAATGTATTTTTGTTTATTTTTAACTTGAATAATTTTAAGTACCATAAGGTGCTGATCTTTAAAGTCGCCTCCGGAAAAGATAACTGATCTTGTTAATCTGTTATGTCAATCATGCAATTATGAATTGATTTATCCGGCAAAGGACAACTCTGAGCTAGGGCATTATATTGTTAAATATATATAGACCTTTGAAACAGGCGATATACGGATCGCCGATTCGAGGGTGACAGGCAGCAAAAGCGACTTCCGGAGAGGCCGCTTTTGCCCAGTCTCTACGGCTTCATTGTAATTAGGGAAAGGATGCTATATGATAATCTGTAAATTCGCCGGAAAAATTTAGCTTAGAATGACAAAACATAAACGATTATGTATAATATAGGTGACATATGTAGAAAGGAGCGGTGTGTAATGCGAAAAATTTCCTTAATTCTTGTGGATGACGAGCAGCTTGTATTAGAGGATCTTAAAGACATTGTAGATTGGGACGCTCTCGGGTATGAGATCGTAGCGACGGCGAGGAACGGGAAGCAAGCTATGGAAAAATATAGAAAGCTGCAGCCGGAGCTTGTCATTACCGATATCCAGATGCCGGGTATGGACGGAATAGAACTGGCGCGCAAACTGCGTGAGAGCGGCGGGCAGCCTACAGTTATACTCCTTTCTGCGTATAGCGACTTTGCCTATGCGAAGCGGGCTTTGAGCCACGGGATATATGACTATATACTAAAAAGCGAGATTAACACCGCTATGTTGACGGACAAGCTGATCGGGTTCCGCGAGCATATAGAAGATGTGCAAAAGATGAATAGCCTCCTGAGAGAGGAGATGATAGCAGATCTCATGAGTGGAGCCGCCGGGACCTATGACGAGCAAGCAGAGGAGTTCTTTACGAAAAGGAGATATTACTACGTAGTCGAAAAAGATATCCCATGTCCATTCGTCATGGGATCGGAGGATGGCGATGCCCGCATGCCCGCTAATCCAGAGGTATTTTGCCGCGCCAACATAACCGGTCTTACGGTACGGACAGTGGTAAAGCTCAAGGACGGGAGAATACTCATCTGCATTGATGCACCTAAGGAGCACTCACAGATGGTGATTGGGTCATTGTTGGGAAGTCAGGCGCGCAAACTTCTTACAGCACTCAAAGGATGGAAGAATGAGAGCTACACTATCTATGTCAGTTACAAGGAACTTTCGCTGTACGAGCTTTCAAGGATATACATCTCAAGGAGCAAGGATCTTGCTGCCAAATATTTCTTAGGCTGCAACAGGGTGTACGATTTGATGTGGGAGGAGCTCTGCTGCGACGGGCAGCACACGACGTTGGGTCTCGAGAGGTTTCAGGCGATGCTTAAAGCCAACGATTCCGAGATGGTGAAGCAATACATAGAGCAAAAATACGACGATGCCATATCCGGCAAGCGATATGGCGAACTGGTGTATCTATCCAACGTATTTTATATTACACTTTCTTCACTCATCGAGCAGCACAATGAAATGGAACTCCTTGATATCAGCAGCCAGAACAACAGGCAATACTGGGGGCAGGCGCAGAGCATCAAACATTGGATGATCGACAATTATGCTGTTGCCATGAAGTACATAGAACGAAGTGACGGTAAGAAGCTGTCCCCCGTAGTGTCCGGCGCAGTGGATTATATAAAAGAGAACTACAGTGCATACAATCTGAAAATAGAAACGATTGCCAAGAGTATTGACATATCGTCATCGAGGCTGAGTGTATTATTTAAAAACGAGATGGGATGTACTGTAAATGAGTACATCACGTCCTTTCGGATATGGAAGGCACAGCTGTTGCTCCGCGAAGGCAAGTACAAGGTATACGAGGTGGCGGATAAGGTGGGATATGGAACAAGCCAATATTTCAGCCAGATCTTCTATCAAAAGGTAGGCGTAAGCCCCAAAGAATTCAGCAGAGGAGCATCCGATGATTAAGCTTAGATCTCGTCTGTCATATAAGATAATGGGCATGATTATAGCATCCGGTGTGGTGATGATGTGCGTCATGATTGTGGTGTCCATGTTTATTGTGCTGCCTCGGATGTGGCAAGAGGCAGTAAAGTCAGCGAACGCGGATATTAGACTCATCGTTCAGCATGCAGAGTCAAAGATTGAGCTGATAGGCGCATACGCTTCCAATATAGCGGACAGCTACGATCTTAAGGCAGAGCTTCGAAGTCTCTCTGCCGACCCCGATTCAAAAGAAATCAAAATGCGCATCGTCAGAGAGCTGGACAATAAAAAGAGCGAGATGCCCAGCGTACAAAAAATAGCGGTACAGCATAAGGACGCCGAAGACATCATAACGACGACGCGCACTCTTTCCGAAGAGGAGCAGAAGTTGTTTGCCAGCGGGGAATACCGGTATTTTACAGGACTCGATTACGCCAAAGGATTTTTCTATGTATACAAAATGCCATACTCTTCAGATTACATGTGGGGCAATGAGCCAATGGAGTCCTATATCGCCAGCTTCTGCATGAACTTCTATGTGGACGATGAGAGATATACGCTCACCATATTTGTACAAATAAACGACATAATGGAGATAACGGAGTCCCTCGTCGGTCATACGCTGGATTCATACATATGGCTGGACTCCTTCCGCAGCCCCTTCGAATCCTGTGGCGACCATAACATCAATGCCATGGTGAATCGGGAGCTCATAGACAACCTGTTGTACAATTACGACGTGGTGGAGCAGGATAATGGCTATTTGTTTTTGCATACGCTTTTAGGGAGCAAGTGGATCTTCGGGGCGTACATGTCGGATGAGACCCTTTTGAAAAACTACGGCGAGACAATCCTTATCACGATCTCACTGTTCTTTGCGTTGATAATAATAGTAACCTTCTTATCGCTGCCAATCGTCAATCGATTTACGAATCCGCTGTGGGAACTGACGGCATCCATGCGGAAGGTAGCAGCGGGAGACCTCAATGTAGTGACGGAGGTGCAGTCCAATGACGAGGTAGGAGAGCTAAGCAAAGTTTTCAGCAACATGGTCCGCCAGCTGAACGTACATATCGACAAGCTTATCGAGAAGGAAAAAATAGAGCAGCGCATGCGATACAGTCTGCTGATCAGCGAGATCGATCCGCATTTCATATACAATACCATGAACACGATAAATTACCTGGCCAGAAAGGGGCGGGACAACGATATCATCGAAATAAACACTGCGCTCATCAAGATACTTCAGGACAGGCTTCGCATCGGCAAAATCGAGGTGTTTGATTCGGTAAGCCAGGAAGTGGATATGTTGAGGCATTATATGATAGTACAGCAATTCCGATTCAGCAACGTGAATATCGTATGGGACATAACGCCGGAGCTATGGGATGAGCAGATGCCGAAAAATATACTGCAACCCCTCGTTGAAAATGCACTGCTGCACGGTCTAACCAGCGACGAGGGAGAGCCCGTGGACGGGTATATTGAGATAAAGATGCGAAAACAGGACGACAATCTCGTGATAGAGGTGATGGATAACGGCAGGGGGATGAGCGAGGAGAAGATCGGGGAACTCAATCGTCCGAAGCCGGAATGTCTGCCGGAGGGCAGAGGACGACATATCGGTATAAACAACATACGTGAGAGATTGGCGTATATCTACGGCAGCGAAAATTGCATAAGAATATCGAAGCGCGATCAGGGCGGTACCTGCGTCACCGTGACGCTGCAACAAAAGCAAAGTAGATACAATATGCATAACATTTAATAGAATTTCGTACAAAACAAAAGAATTACGCCCTATAAAGCAGGATGTTTTCAATGCTATACTTAAACTAGCAAGGAAAGGCATCCTTTTTTATAACTTTGATCAAGTGCAAAAGTAGATATTGGAGGAGTATTCGTTATGAGTGACATACGTCAGATATGCGAGAGCATCAAACCGATTGTGGCGGATTTCCGGAAAGATATACACAAGT
The DNA here is from genome assembly GCA_964619815.1 of uncultured Clostridiaceae bacterium. GTDB lineage: Bacteria > Bacillota > Clostridia > Lutisporales > Lutisporaceae > BRH-c25. The sequence continues at coordinate 13,395 of CAZUGK010000061.1, forward strand.
ATCCCGAAGGACCGCTTGTGGAATATCGCACGGCGTCCAGAGTAATAAAGCATCTGCAGAAACTGGGTTACGAGGTGTATTACGGCGATGAGGCGAATAATCTTTCCGCAATTATGGACAGCCTGCCGCCGCCTGAGGTTTCTGAGCAAGAGTGCGCCAGAGCCATCGCAGACGGGGCAGATCCGGAACTGGTGGAAAAGATGAAATATGGTAAAACGGGCGTTATGGGCGTATTGCGCTGTGGTGACGGCCCGGTGGTAGGCATACGCTGCGACATGGATGCGATACATGTTGCGGAGTGTGACAACCCAGACCACATACCATCCAGAGAATGTTTTCGCTCCGCATACGAGGGCATGAACCACTCCTGCGGGCATGATGCGCACACAGCCATCGGCATAGGCATTGCAGAGGCTATGATACGCCTGAAAGAGGAAGGGAAGCTCTGCGGAACATTAAAGTTGTTCTTTGAACCGGCTGAGGAGCTGTTTGCGGGTGGACGTTCGATGGTAGACAGCGGCATAGCAGATGACCTGACGCACATATTTGCCATACATATGGCGGTGCATACAAGAAGAACGGGGCAGGTGGCAGCATCCGTCACGGATTTTCCCAAGATCGTCAAATATGACGTTAAGTTCATCGGGCAGAATGCCCACGCCGACTACGCGCCCGAACAGGGAAAGAACGCATTGCTCGCGGCATGCACAGCGACTATCGGAGTAAATGCCATAACCAGACACAGTTTCGGCAATTCCAGGATAAACGTAGGGCTTATACACTCCGGTTCGGAGCAGAACTTGAATGCCATTCCCGGACTTGCAGACATAGTGCTGGAGCTGGTCGCATTCAGCGATGACGTCTTTGACTTCTTGTATGAATCCTCCATGAGAGTAATCGACGGTGCGGCGTCCATGTACGGCTGTACAGCGGAGGTATCTCTGAACAAGAGCGCAGTACCCGTAGAGAGCGTACAGTGCAACCCTGAAATGATAGAAATCGTTCGCAAAGCTACGGATAAGGTGCCGGAGGTGGATGAATTCATACCGGCGGGAAGTCTCAGAGGAGCGGGTGAGGATGCATCGCTGTTCATACAGAAGGCACAGGAGAACGGCGGAATGGGAACGTATATTATGTTCGGTTCGGATTTATCCAATCAGGCACATACCCCATTCTATGATGTAGATATACGGACTCTTGGGATAGCCACCGAGACGATGGTCAATATAATTGCTGACGTGATGGAAAAATAAAACGTCCCTGATAGCCTCTCTTCGGAGAAAGTACGAAGAGAGAACGCTATAAATATAAAAGGAGGAAGCTATGAAAAACAAAACACTTCGTTTAACAGCACTTGTCCTTTTAATCATGATGCTTGCATTACCACTTGCAGGCTGTGCGCAGGACGAGAAGGCTGAGGGCACGATAAAGATCGGCAGCCTGAACCATGTCACCGGTGTCGGTGCTCCTTGGGGCGAGCCGATGCAGAAGGCGATTGAATTGGCGGTGGAGGAGATTAACGCCGATGGCGGCGTGCTCGGCAGGCAAATCGAACTGATTACTGAAGACGATAACACGGATACGAATATGGCTCTGCAGAAAGCGAAGAAGCTCGCCCTTGAGGATGAGGTTGAGGCAATCTTTGGCGGAGTATGGTCTTCTATCCGCGCTGCAGTGATTCAGACGGTGGCGGATCCCTATAAAGTTCCGTATTTCTATCCTACATACAACGAAGGCGGCGGAACACTCGCCAATTGCTCCCGGTATTATATCTGCACCGGCATGGTTCCCAATCAGCAGGTTGCAGAGTTCATCCCCTACCTTATAGAGAACTATGGCAAGAAGATATACCTCGTCGGTATCGATGAAGTGTTCATCACAGACTCATGGAAATATATCGAAGACAATCAGCTGGTTGAGAAGGCCGGTGGTGAGATCGTCGGCAAGGACCTCACGTCATGGGAGGTGGGTGACTGGTCTTCCTGCCTGCAAAGAATACGGGAATCCGGTGCGGATATCGTATATCCATACATTGGCGGCAGTGAGATGATAAACTTCGTAAAGCAGTATTATGACTTTGGAATGAATGAGACGACAGTACTGGCGTCCGTATATCTGGACGAGACATTCGTGCCTAGTTTTCCAGAGAATCTTCGCCAGGGAATCCTGTGTTCGGCTTCCTATTTCTCTTCCATAGAAAACGACAGAAACACCGAGTTCATTAAGGCTTTCACCGATAAATACGGTGATAAATACGGTATCTCAAACTGCGTTGAGGGCGCATACACATCGGTGTACCTCTGGGCCGCGGCTGTTGAGAAGGCGGGCAAAGTAGACAAAGAAGCCATGCTCGATGCACTTCCCACTGTCACTGTAGATGCACCTTCGGGTCAGATCAGCATCAGCCCTGAGAACAACCACGCGATACTGCACTCTTACATTGCAGAGTGCCAGACCGACGGTTCCTTCAAGGTTTTAGTTGACCTGGGCGTGATAGAACCGAAAACTGCCTGCGACCTGAAAAAATAGCAGGAGCGCAAATAAGCGTAGAAACAAAAGTACTGTTGCTGTCACGGCAGGGAGAGCTTGTACCTCCTCTGCCGATGGCAGCAATCATCAAAGATATTAAACTCAAATTGGAGAATAGTTATGATTTTGTTATTAAACTCCATCAGCGGCGCAATGATACTTATACTAGTCTCTCTGGGTCTCGGTATTATATTCGGCCAGATGAACGTATTCAATCTGGCACACGGAGAATTCTTTATGCTGGGTGCATATGCTGCTGTAATGGCCAGCACACTGGGGTTGTCGCCGATACTGGGCATACTGTTTGCCCCGATCTTTGTGGGAATCATCGGCATGCTGGTCGAACGTGTACTGATAAAGCCACTGTACTCAAGGCCGATGGACACGTTGCTGGTCACATGGGGGCTTTCAATTGTCCTAAAGCAGGTTATCCAGCTGCTCTTCGGAGCAGGACATAAAAACGTCAATGCATTGTTCGTCGGCTCGATGAACATATTTGGTGAAAAGTATCCGGTATACAGGATGTTTATAATAGTGATTACTATCGTGCTGCTTGGATTGGTATTCTTCATATATTATAAAACTTCGTTTGGATTAAAAATGCGTATGGTTATTCAGAATCGCAGTCAGGCGATGGCAATGGGTATCAATACCGCATCTGTAGATAGATGGACATTCGCACTCGGATCAGCTCTTGCCGGCATAGCAGGCGCCATCATGACGCCGCTCATGTTCATAAGCCCTGAGATGGGGGCATCGTATCTGACAAACTCGTTTATCGTTGTAATCATCGGAGGTGTAAGCAGCCTTATCGGTATTGTGGGCGGGGGAATGGTAATCGGATTTTCGCGGTCATCCATCGACTTCATTATCGCCAATTCTTTCTGGACGAATATCATCGTGTTGCTGCTCGCTATCGTAGCAATAAGATTTAAGCCGAACGGTATATTCTCACGGAAGAGCGGATAAGCGGGGATATTAGTATGAAAAATGATATTAAGAATATAAAACTTACAAACAATAAATTCGGAGTTAAACAGATCGGGCTGATTGCCATCATTGCAGTCGTGCTGCTGCTCCCATTTGGGATGTCTAACTTTCAGACAGAGCTTTTGGCAAAGTTCTTCGTATTCGCACTGCTCGGTGTGAGTTACGATCTTATCTGGGGTTTTGCTGGGATAAGCAACTTCGGACACGCGGTATTCTTTGGTCTCGGTGCATATGCGTTTGGTATCGTATCGAAATTCCTGCCGATTCCCGGTGTAACATATTTAGCGATACTTGCAGCGATCATCGTACCGACACTGCTGGGCATATTCCTCTCGGTATTCTTGCATCACAGTAAGGTGTCGGGTGCATTCTTTGCGGTTGTGACCATGTGCCTGTGCGTGGTATTCGAAAGCATCGCCATGGCATGGACGGACGTGACGGGCGGAATGAACGGCCTTTATGGCTTTGCTACTCCCAAACTCGGCATTCCGGGTGTGTGGGAATTAGAAATCAGCGGCTTTAAGACACCATATTATCTCAGCGTAGTGTGCCTGGGGTTGATACTGCTCATGCTGTGGCGCATTATGAAGCATCGCAACTTCGGTAAGATGATAGCTGCGCTCAACAACGACGAGAACAGACTGGAGTTTCTGGGTGTAAAGGCCAAGACGTTAAAGACAATAATATTTGCAATTTCCTGTTCCATCGCAGGATTTGCAGGTGCGCTATATGTACCGGTGTCAACAATAAGCCCGTCCATACTCAGCATAGGCATGTCGATTCAAGTGTTGGTATGGGTAGCGGTGGGCGGACGTGGTACGCTGTGGGGGCCAATTATCGGAGCAGTACTGGTATGTACAATGGAACAACTCTTAAGCGGTGTGTTGCTCGACTTCTGGCTGCTTATTATCGGCGTGTTCTTTATCACGGTGGTGATGTTCTGGCCAAAGGGTATCGCGGGGCTATTGCAGAAATGTTCCGGACGAATGAAAGAGAATTGGGTTGAGAAAAAATTGATAGTGAAGGGGGGGGGAAAATAGGCTATGTTACTTGAAGTAAAAAATATTACAAAGAGCTTCTACGGAATGATGGCAATTAACAATCTGTCGCTGGATTTCGAAGAGGGACAGCTGCGCTGCATAATAGGACCTAACGGTTCGGGAAAGACCACTCTTTTCAATTTGATAACAGGATACTTTCCGCCTACATCCGGTAAGGTGATCTATAATGGAAAAGATATTACAAGGATGTCTACATCGCAGATCAGCAGACTGGGAACATGCCGGAAGTTCCAGAACCCGAATATATTCGGTGATCTCACGGTGGAGGACAATCTCCGGGTCGCTGCGGTAAGTGAAAATAGTCTTATGAGTTTTCTCAGAAAATCCAACGATGACGAAGTGCTGGAGCAGATCGATGATGTGCTGCAAACAATCGAGCTTTCCAATAAGCGGGGGTGGCGTGCTGAATCGCTGTCCCATGGCGAAAAGCAGTGGCTGGAGATTGGCATGGTTCTTATAAAAAAGCCACGCATAATATTGTTGGATGAACCTACAGCTGGTATGACGAGCTCTGAAACGGGCAAGACTTCCGAGCTGATACGCAACATTAGTTCCAGTACGACCTGTATTGTCATTGAACATGATCTTGATTTCATAAGGTCACTGAATGGCAGGGTGACGGTGCTGAACCGCGGCGAATTTCTGGCAGAAGGAAGCTACGAGGAGATTGCTGCAAACAGAGTCGTGCGCGACGTGTATTTGGGGGATGAAGAATGAGCTTACTTACGGTACAGGATTTAAAAGTAGCCTATGGAGAGAGTGAAGTGGTCCACGGTATATCACTGCACGTTGAGAAGGGCGAAATCGTCAGCATGCTTGGCCGAAATGGTGTGGGAAAGACCACTTCTGTCAAGGCTATCATGGGGATTCAGCCGGCAAAATCGGGCAGGATCACATTTAATGGACAAGATATAACGAATATGAAGCCGTATAACATTGCACGGTTAGGAATCGGTTATGTTCCGCAGGGCAGAATGATATTCCCCAAGCTGACAGTCGAGGAAAACCTGCAGAGCGGTACACTGGTACTCGGACGAGGCGTGCAGCCCATCCCAGCAGAGCTTTTTGAATGGTTCCCGGTACTCCATGACAGGCTGTCACAAAAAGGCGGCACCCTTTCGGGAGGAGAGCAACAGCAGCTGGCCATAGCCAGATGTCTGGCGGGGAATCCGACATTCGTATTATTGGATGAGCCATCTGAAGGCATACAGCCAAATATTGTGCAGCGCATCCGTGAGATAATCAAACAGATTAACCGAGATAAGGGTATAACCTTCCTACTCATTGAACAGAACCTGAAGTTTTGCCTTGATTGCGGCATGCGCGGGTATATCATAGAAACCGGTATGATACAAGCCGAAGGAGATATGAAGACGATAGCGACAAATCCGATGATACAGCAGTATCTTACGTTTAAGGCATAAGGAGAAATTCGAATTGAGAAAACTGATTGTATTCGTAATGATGACCGTGTTCGTACTGGCAGCAACGGCATGCTCGAGCATAAATGTCTCGGACGTAGGAACACCGGTAAAAGATCAGGAGTATAAGCTGATATCGGCGGACGAGGCGCTTGAGCTTATCGGGCAGGAGCATGTGCGTCTGATAGACGTGCGAAATCCGGACGAGCTCGTCGACGGCTACATAGCAGGCATGGTAAATATCAGATTGAATGACTTAGATGCTGAAATAGAACAAGAGGTTCCCGATAAAGATGACGTAATCATCGTTTACTGTGCATCCGGAAAAAGGAGTGCAAAGTCTGCGCGCATGCTCAGTAATGCAGGCTATCGTAATGTGTTCGATCTTGGCGGCCTGGATTCCTGGCCGTATGATATTCAGATCGACTCAGCTGAAAATTAAGATAGTAATCAAATTAAATTCCGGTCTGGCATTGGAAACTGGAACTTAATATTGATTGATTATTTCCCCTCAAAACAAGGAAGAGCCTTCCAGGCTCAAGCATGGCCACGCGTTTTACGCGTGGCCATGACTTTTTTGCCGTAATGATCTGAAGCCGAATGACTGTCCGGTTAGGGCGGTCGGCCTACATCCAAAGACGTGAATATAAGCCTCCTTTTGCTATTAACTCTTCATGGCTTCCGGATTCTTCAATTCCGTCCTCTGTCAGAACAAGTATTTTGGTTGCATTTTTTATCGTAGTCAGCCTATGTGCAATCGTCACGGTTGTTCGGCCTTTCGTGAGTTCTTCCAGTGATTGCTGAACAAGTCTTTCGCTCTCATTGTCAAGGGCAGATGTGGCTTCATCCAATATTAGAATAGGGGGATTTTTAAGAAACACCCTTGCTATGCTGATTCTCTGCTTTTGTCCGCCTGACAATTTAACGCCACGTTCTCCGACATATGTTTCGTAGCCCTCAGGCAGTTCTTCTATGAATTTGTCAGCACCTGCCAGCTTGGCCGCTTTTTCTATTTCTTCACGGGTTGCTCCAGGCCTTCCATATTCAATGTTGTCATATACTGTGCCGGAAAACAGGTAAACATCCTGCTGCACCATTCCTATTTGAGATCTCAGGCTATGTGTTGTCACATTTCGGATGTCAATTCCATCGACTAGTATTGAACCTGCTGTTACATCATAAAATCTTAATATAAGATTGCAAAGTGTTGTCTTTCCTGCGCCGGATGGCCCCACTAAAGCAATATTTTCTCCCTCGTTAATCTCCAAATTAATATCAGTCAATACATTCTCATCATCATCCTTGTAGTGGAAGCTAACATGATTAAATCTAATATTTCCTTTAACTTTCGGCACAGCGATTGCGTCATCCGCATCTTTTATTTCTACATCTTCATCCATAACCTCAATAAAACGTTCGATGCCGGTCATACCGCGTTGGAATTGCTCGGTGAATTCTACAATTCTTCTTACTGTCGCCAAAAGCATGACGACATATAAGAGATAGGCCATAAAATCTCCAGGGGTTATATGACCTTTCATCATGAAGATTGCTCCGGCAACCACCACTACGATATACATAAGACCATCGAAAAGGCGGGTTGTACTTTGAAAACCAGCCATATACTTATATGCTTCTTTTTTTACATCGAGGAATCCTTCATTGCCTTTCCTAAATTTCTCGGCTTCAAGGTCTTCATTGGCAAAAGACTTTACAATACGCACTCCTAGAAGACTATCTTCTACCTGCGAGTTTATTTCCCCCAGCTGGTTTCGTGATTTTTTAAATGCGGTTCGCATCTTGAGACTATATCTCATCGCAAAAATTACCATGATCGGAATCAATGCAAATATTAGCAGCGTAAGCCATATGTTTGTTGCTCCTAAAATGCAGAAAGATACAGCAATTTTCACAATAGCAATATAATACTCCTCGGGACAATGATGGGAAAACTCTGTGACATCGAATAAATCACTGGTAATTCGAGCCATAAGCTGCCCAACCTTCGTGTTATTATAAAAGGAATAAGAAAGATCCTGCAAATGCTCAAACAAATCTCTGCGCATGTCAGTTTCTATCTGAGCGCCCATGATATGTCCAACGCTGGCCATATAGTAGTTCGCAATAACGTCAATAATGCGCAAAGCCAAATAGATCAAGCCTATTGTTAATATAACCTTAAGGGTTAACTGATTTAAGTCATATGCGGCTTTATTTGTCAGGTATCGCACAATCACAGGTAAAACTAGATCACATAATGTAGTGAGCGTAGCACAAAACAGATCCAATGCAAGTATGTGCTTGTAGGGTCTGAAATAAGGTATGAACCTCTTTATTAAATATGAGGTTTTTTGTGTATTGATGTTTTCTTTCTCTTTACTCATATCATTATGTTACCACTTTATTCGGTCAAATTAAACGTAAATTTATAACAGTGGAATTAATCTTTACGGAATAAACATGCTGCTGCCATCAATTGGATAAAATAGCCTTATTAATATCACCCAATTTCATCCAATATACCCCAAAATAACTTGTCTGCGGACTGATTTACATCTAAATATAAAAATATAAATCAATAAAAAGTGGCTCTGGAACGGTTTTCTGCATCAGAGCCATTTTTTTTGACAATGAAACGATCTTGGCATATGAATTGCTTAAATGTTATGTAACATTTGTACAGGAGGCCAGACGAATTCAAAAAAGAAAGGATGGAAATCATGAACAAAACAAAAAGAAAAATCATATCATTTGCGCTTGCATTTGCTATGATTCTCAGTTCCTTTGGTTTTTCCTTTGCGGAAACGGGCGGTAAAGGCGGAGGAAATAATTATCCGGGCGGGGGGAAGGATGATAACCCGTTAAAAGTGGGCAGAACGGGTTATGAGCTGAAAAACTACACCGTGAACTTCAAGCCGGAAAATCCGGCCGGAATCAAAAATAATATTTTGTTCTATTCAACAATGGGCGCTGTTAATATCCGTGATGCGTACGGAACGCTGGATGATGCTGCAGCGGCAACTTTGGTTGCCCAGGGAAGAGCTTTGTCAATCGGAACCGGCAAGAATATTAAGGCTCATTTACCGACTACGCTGTCCGCGATCAATGGGCATATGTTTAATAAAAATGAAAAGTATTACTTTTACTACATTTATGTCGCATCGATCCCGAACAATGCGAATGAAGGTATAACAATATCCAAGGCGGATATGATGATCCATCCGGAAAGAGGACCTGCGCCTTTAACCTCCATCGGGGACGGACGGGGCAAAGGAGCGGTTGTTCCGGCAGGCGGAGCAACTTCGATGCACAGAACCTCAGCGACTTTCGTACAGGCTTATATTGACAATATGAAGGAAAACACACCGGGAATCACACCCCGGTTAGCAGATTTTTCCGCATCCTGGCAGGAAACGGAAGAGCTGCTATATGATGATTTCTACAACAACGGAGATAAGGAAGACTTTGAAAGCAACGGGCTGGAACCTGTTTACATTCCGCTGGCCCTGGACAACTATAAA
>CAZUGK010000062.1:0-22259 GCA_964619815.1 uncultured Clostridiaceae bacterium
GCCGTCGTCTCACACTCACCCTTAGTCACTGTGTTGTTAAGAGTTACGACACCCGTTCCCCCCTGCACCTCTGTCTCTACCGTAATATCGTCCTCCCGGTACTTTTCTATAGTCCAGTTTATAAGATTCTGCCACAGCTTAATGTTGTTATTCCAGCCTACATAGTTCCTGCTCCACTTGCCGTTTATGTCGGAGTTCCAAGCAGCGGTCTTTCCCAATCCATATTGCCATACTGTGAGTATGGGGTCATCCTGGTCACTTGCCAGCACAACCCGGGAAGTACTCTTGGGACTTGCTGCCACATAGCCCAGGAGTGAAGGCAGCCCTTCCTCTGCTGCTCCCGCAAGCACAGGATGAGCACTGGCTATGGCAGGTACAAATTCTCTGTTATTAAGATATGCCCTTGCAGCCATAAAGGTTTCTTTAGCAAATATTCTCGGAATGTCGGAAAATTCATCAGTATAATAGAAGCGCCCGTTGGCACCCTTGGCAATATCGGAAAGGAGCTGAACATCAGAACCCTGCCCTACCGCCACAGTGGAAACGGTGATATTATCCTTCTTAAGCTTTTCCGTAAGCTCCATATATCCGGATCTCTCAGCCTGGCCATCTGTAAGAAGTATTATATGCTTTATCTTCGTATTGGTTTTCTTTATTGAATCGTAGCCTTCCTGCAAGGCCGGGATTATGCTTGTGCCTCCTCCGGGCCTTATGGTGCCTATATCATCCCTTATTTTTTCAGCATCATCGGCCTTTCGGGTAGGAACTACCCAGTAGTTGGTATCATCAAAGGTCAGCACTCCTATCTGGTCCTTGGGTCTTAAAGAATCCAGAGTCCTCGCCGCAGCTTCCTTGGCAAGGTCAAGCTTCATTATTCCGCCCCTGCCCTCCGTCATACTTCCCGATTTATCTATTACAAGCACTATGGACATGTCAGGAATTTCCTTTTTGCCCTTTAGCTCCATCTGAACCGGCAGCACTTTTTCCAGAGGTGTCTTGTAGTAGCCTCCCAAAGCGAAGGAATTCTCACCTCCGGTTGCAATAAAACCTCCTCCCATGTCTTTGACATAGGAATCCAAAGAATTTAAGAAGCCGTCACTGAGGTTTTCTGCGGATACATTACAGGTAATTATCGATTTATAGGCAGATAAGCCCTCTAAAGTTCCCGGTACACTCTCAGCATTGACCCTTAGATAGCTCATACCGGTAGCCTCCAGCATCCGAACTACCTCGTCAGCTTCCCCGGCGCTATCCTCTACAACCAATATTTTGGGTCTATCAAGCACATTTGTGAAGGTTGAAGCTTCATTATTCCTGCTCTCTGTGTCTGTATCAGGCTCAAGAAGAACCTTGTAGCTTTTAAAGCCTCCAATAGAGGCCTTGTCGCGGAATACGAACCTGTTGCTGCCATCACGCAGCACTACTCTCTCTTCTGCAGCCTTATCCTTTCCGCTGATGAGTGTAAGCTTGGCTCCTGTCTGGACAGTGCTTTCGACAGACACAATGATGCTGAACTCCTCGCCAACTCTCAAACTCTTAGGAACGGTTATGCTCTCAACTGCCGCCTCTTCGCCAATGGAGCGGCTTATTCTGTATACCTTGAAATCAATGTCCTGACCTATTATGCTTGAGGCCAATTTTCCGCTGTTGCCCTCATTTTCTTCGCCATCGGTTATAAGCACAATCCTTTTCCTGCTGTTTTGAGGAAGCAGCGATACCGATGTAGTCAGAGCACTTTCTATATTTGTATAAATGCCTCTTGGCTCAGTCTCGATTTTATTAAAAACTGCATCCTTCGACACAAAGCTCTCAATAAGAGAGTTATCCCCAAAAGCCACAACCCCTGCTTGATCCTTGGAGCCCTTCTTGTCCAATGCTTTTCTTACGAATTCTTCAGCAGTTATCCTATATTCCTTCATGCTGTCGGAGGCGTCTACCACAAATATTGTGGTAGTTGTATCCACAATCCATTTAATATTGACTCCGGTCAGAGCAAGTATAAGTAGAACAAATACACTGTTTCTCAGGAACAATATAAGCCTTCTTCTAAGTTTGTACATCTTCCCTAGCTTACGGGCAGAAAAAAGCACAAAAAATATCGCCAATGGAATAAGGAAAAGCAGCAGCGGCCTTTCAAAATCAATAACCACGTATATACACCACCCATTCTACAGCTGCGGCAAGCAGCAGCAAACCTAAAAGCCACGCCTGAAGCCTTGTGCCTCCCGATACAGTACCGGCTGCAGAAGCTTTTTGAGCTTCAGAGACAACAAGCTTACTATTCACTGACTCACTTTCTACGGGAAAGTTTACGGCAAAGCTTGATACTTTCTCAGTTTCACCTATCTTTTGTGTCAGCTCATATATGCCAAACTGTCCTGTCTTGTCGAAGGGCAGCATGGGATATGTGAGCTCCAGGCTGTGGACTTCTCCAGCCGGATCTTTCACAGCAGCTTCCGTTACCTCAGGGTTTGGGTTCAAATCTATGGAATCGCCGCATACATATGAGGTTCTTCTCTCCGTGTCAATACCTACTAGGTATGCAGCCAGGTTATATATGAAAATGGGATACTCGGTAGTCAAAGCAAAGTCGCTGTTGTGCAGGTCAAAGCCTATTACAGCCGTTTTTCTCCCCTTGTATTCACCGGAAATGACAGCCGCATTTTCTCCGACATTTATAAGAACATCTGCCCAGAAGGGCGCTTCCATGCTTTTAAGCTTTGACACTGTAAAATCTACGTTCTCCATGTATTTTGTTATAGAATGCTTGGCAATATCAGCAGCTCCGCCTTGAAGCTCCGCCCCCACCTCGACTATTCCATTACCTGTCGGAGGATTTATAAGCAGAACGCTGCCTGACTTAGGCAGTAATTCAGGGATAACTGAGTCGAATATATAAAGGTCATAGCCGTCCTCTATATCCTCGCCCGGATTTGTTTTATACAGCTCCAGTCCTTTTATATTGGAAAGAGCTTTTTCCATAAATACATTACTTGTTGATACCAGCAAAACCTTGCTTGGCTTTGTGTATTCCACAATACCGTACACCTGATTGTCTTCCTCCAGATCATCCTTCTCAGTCAGTTCCGCCCATATATAAGAAGCATCTGCGGATAATCCTTCAAAGTATACAGTCATTGTCTCTCCCGGAGGAAGCTCTACATTTTTTATATCAAGGACCTTATCATTTCCGTAAAGTGATATTTCCCTTGCAAGAGGCGCATTCGACCTGTTGGTCGCACGCACTAAAGCTGTCAGCTTTCCCTTATCCTCGGAATATGAAATATAATCCAGGCTGACATTTGTAAGCTCTGATGCCAGAGATACCACCTCTGCATTCAAATCCCCGGTATTTACCGGGCTGTCAGTATAAAAAACAGCCTTATAGCCCGAATTCCCCTCGTACTGTTTTACCATAGCACTGACCAAGGAAACGGAATCGTTGATATTTCCGGCGGAATTGCCCGGCTTTATATCGCTAAGCTTTCTCACCGCTTCTCCCTTGTCTGTGGTCTTTCCAATTTCAACCCTCGGGCTTTTGTCAACCGTCAAAAGAGTAATATTGGTCTTAGTCCCTGAATGGTTTATCATCTCCTCTGCCAGTTGCTTTGCCCTCTCCAGCCTTGTATTGTTCTCGTATGCTGCATTCATGCTGCCGGTATTGTCTATGACTATTACAAGATTGGAGTACATTCCTCCCCTGGTGTAGATATAGGGGTCTGAAAGTGCGAAAACCAGTAGTATTATGGATAACAGCTGAAGGAAAAGCAGCAGGTTCTTCTTAAGCCTCTGCCAGGGAGTATTAACCTCGATATCCTTTAACACCTGCTGCCACAGATAAATACTTCCGATCTGCCGCTCCTCAAATTTCTGTTTTAATATATACATGAGCACTACAAGAGGTATGAATGATAAAAACCACAATGCCCAAGGTGCAAATAATCTCATGAAATCACTTCCCTATACGTTTCGCGAAAAGCATTTTACATTATCAATTCAATTTCGCGTAAACGTTTCCTTGATTTTCATTGAATTCACGCTATGCTCCATAGGAATACATAAACGTGTTCAATATACAATACCTGCTCTGGTAAATTCCTCAAAAACTATCTTCTCTACGGGCTCTGCCGAGGAGACCTGTATATATGTCGCCCCCATTCTGCTGCAGAATTCCCTGATATTATTCATAAATGAGTTCAACTCTTTATCATACTGCTTGAGTAGTGCCGGTGTAACGGATATATCCCTGGCCTCACCGGTCTCACTGTCTAGCAGCCTTATCTGTCCCTCAATTGCAGGGTTCAACTCCTCGGGCGCCAAAATATGCACCAGGATAACATCCTGCTTTTTGTACAGCAGGTATTTTACTGCAGCTTCAATTCCCCCGGGAGTAAAAAAATCAGAAAAGACAATTGAAATTCCATTGCCCTTGAATTCCTTCTTCTTAATGCAGGAATTCAAATCAGTTGTCCCTTCAAACTTCAGGTTTTCCAGAAAATCCATGCAGCGTTGGAACATTCCCCGGCCGTTTAAAGCAGGGGATTGCTTGAGCTGTGTTTCTGAAAGGCTGTTAAGGCATACCCTGTCCAGGTTGTTCAAGGCCAGGTAAGCCAGAACACCCGAAAGCTTCAAAGCTGCCAGTGACTTTTTGGGCTCTCCGAAATACATGGAGCGGCTGCTGTCAATAAATATATTGACCATTGCTTCCCGCTCCTCCATGAAAAGCTTGACAAAAAGCCTGTCAAACCTGCCGTAAGCATTCCAGTCTATGCGCCGGAAATCATCACCCAGAGAATATTCCCTGAAGTCGGAGAACTCTACGGAGCTGCCCTTGCTCCGTGACTTCCGGTTGCCGCCCGAGCCTGTATTCATCATCATTCTTACGTTTATCACTATGGTATCAAGTTTTTTTAGAAACTCAGCATCAAAAATTCTTTCTCCCAAATCTAACACCTGCTATTCCTTAGATACATCCTCCAAAAGTTCGGAAATAAGTCCGTCCGTGGTAACTCCATCTGCCACCGCATCAAAGTTCAGGAAGAACCTGTGCCGCAGTGCAGGATATGCTACATACTTTATATCCTCAAAGGAAACATTATATCTGCCTTCCATAAGAGCTCTGGCACGGGATGCGGTTATTATCGCCTGGGCAGCTCTTGGGCTTGCCCCGAACCTTATATACTTCTTTGCGCTTTCCGGTGAACCCTCACTCTCAGGATGTGTACCCAAAACCACCCTAAGAGCATATTCCTGTACAGGCTTGGCTATGGGTACTTCCCTTATAATCCTTCTCATTTCCAATATTGAAGCGCCGTCAATAACCTTCTGAAGCTCAATTGCCTTATTGGTAGTTGTTATATCTATAATGTCCTTCAACTCATCAAAGCTGGGGAACAAAACACTCAACTTGAATAAAAACCTGTCCATCTGCGCTTCAGGCAGCGGATAAGTTCCTTCCATCTCTATGGGATTCTGCGTTGCCAGCACCAGGAAGGGCTGAGGAAGGCTGTAGGTGGTTTTGCCCACAGTAACTGTCTGCTCCTGCATAGCCTCCAGAAGCGCGGACTGGGTCTTGGGGGTGGCTCTGTTTATTTCGTCAGCCAGCACAAGGTTGGCAAACACCGGCCCTTTCTGGAATTCAAAGCGGCTGTTGCCATTCTCATCCTTGACAATGATATTTGTGCCCATAACATCTGCAGGCATCAGGTCAGGAGTGAATTGTATCCTGGAGAAGGACAAATCCATAACCTTTGCCAGGGTCTTTACCAGTTGGGTCTTTCCAAGTCCGGGAACACCCTCAAGCAATACATTGCCTCCTGCCAGAACTGAAATCAGCACCTGCCTTATAATGTCCTTCTGTCCGATTATCGCTTTACCTATCTCCGCTTCAACCTTATTAATGGTATCTATTATGTCTCTAATCTGCTTTTCGTTTATATCCATTCCTTAGCCTCCTTTTTTCCTTGGGTCACGAGTCCCCGTTGCGAGTTACGAGTTACGAGTTGCGAGTTGCGCTCATTTATGCCTATGCTTCGAAGCCCAGCCTAATCGCGTAACGCGAAACCCGAAACGCGTAACCAGTCCTAAAATAAACACCCAAGTATTCCACGCACCCCATGCCTCACACCTCTCAACCTAATCTTTATTCTTCCAGTGAAGTAAAATATTCCTTCACAATATCCTTCATTCCTGCGGGTATATCTGAAGTGTTAATGCTTTCCATCGCTTTATCCTTATACTGTCCAACCACCTGGTTGTATGGCACTGAGCTTCCCCTTACAGTCTGGCTCTTATCTGTTATAACCTGTTCTGTTGTGCCTCCCGTGCCTTTGCTCCCGTTGAGATTTGAGGTTTCTCCTTCTCCGCCCAGTGTCTCGGGTGTAAATATCTTCTCATACTCTCCATCCTTTTTTTGAGAGCCGTCCTTCTTGCTGATACCTGAGGTGCTCGGTGGTATGGGGGTCTGATTTTCATTTCCCATGTTGGTACCGTTTCCGGCCCCGCCGCCTTGACCTCCACCCTGGCCGTTTCCACCGGGCTGATTGCCCTGGCCGGGTTTTCCGTTACCGCCCGGGGTATTGCCCTGACCCTGATGTCCATTGCCGTCCTGTCCCTGTTGCCCTTGCTGGCCGTTGTTCTGGT
This sequence comes from uncultured Clostridiaceae bacterium, assembly GCA_964619815.1. Taxonomy (GTDB): domain Bacteria; phylum Bacillota; class Clostridia; order Lutisporales; family Lutisporaceae; genus BRH-c25. Next base: position 6,643 of record CAZUGK010000062.1, read on the forward strand.
TGATATTTGCATTTCCAAGCTCCTTAGTAAGCTCAGATATTGCATTTCTAATGCTTTCATCCTGCATAAGCTCTGATATGCTCTGGTCAAGTTCGCTAAGCTCGCTGGAAAGATCCCCAAGCTCGCCGGAGGCCAGTTTATTCGCCAATCCGCTGAAAGCCTTGCTTAGCTCAGGATTATTCTTTATTTCCTGAGCCAGTTTGGAAAGCTCGTCGGCAAGCTTCTGCTTCTCTTCGGTCGAGAGCTTTTTCAACTCTTCCGCCATTTTCTTTATGTTTGCCTTAAAAGCCTTTTCATCGCCTTTTTTTATCATGTCTGCAAGAGGTTTGGTCATCTCATTTTTTGCAAAGGCATCGGCTATCTTGTTCAAGTCTTCACTGGGAGCATATTTGTCTTTTATATATTCCAGCTTTTTATCAGCCCTTCCCAGGGCTTTGTTGATTTCCTTCTCATCCTTGGCAGCCTTAAGCTCCTTCTTAAGCTCGGTAAGCTTTTTCTCCAGCTCCTTTTTTTGCTCCTCTGTGAGCTTGGGATTATCCTTTACCTTTTCGATCAGCTTATCGGCCTTCTTCTGCTGCTCGGATACCTTGGTCTTAAGCTTGTGAAGCTCTTCCGCCCTGCCTGCCATAGGATTTGGAATGAAGCCTGAAAGGGCTAAGGCAGCTGTCAGCATGAGGCATATCAATAAATACCTCTTATTTGGCCTAAGGGGTATTTTCTTCTTGTAGTCAATATTTTGAAGATGCTCCAAAGCATCATTTTTTTCAAGCACTGCAAAGGTAGATTGGTTGCCTACCAGCTCAAGGGCTGTTACTGTTCGCTCTTTGAGGCCGAAGGAATCCACCTTTAAAGCTGCATAAGCATCCTTGGGTGTCCTGAAGGCAGAATATAGAAATGCAGCCAGTATAAATACTCCCACCAGCTTAAGTATGTTCAGATACACATCGTAGATGGGAATAAACCTCGCAGCTATGACTACACCTATTCCTACGCAAAGTGCTGCCGCCACTCCGAGTATCATGTAATTTATAATCAAAGCGGTATGCAGCCTGTCTCTGATTTTCCTTACAAGCCTGACAAGTTCTTTATCAATTGAACTCATAATTTCACATCCTACCTTTTTTGCTCGGGTCACGAGTCCCCGTTGCGCGTTACGAGTTGCGAGTATTTGAGCCTGTGCTTCGAAGCCCAGCTTAAACCACGTAACGCGAAACCCGAAACGCGTAACCAGCCATTTATCTATTACACATTGTCAGAAACCGCTTTCTTTGGCTTTTTCCTCAACTTAAAGAAGCTGAATATGCTCTTCCTCACCGGATTTATCCTTATAGCCGACAGTATCAGCAGTACCACCGACAGCACTATATCAAATATCACGTTAACAAGCCATGGTTCAAGTGCATTTGCCATATTGGGATTCTGTCCGGGGTTTACTATATAAAAGCCCGGTATGAAGTTCATTCCTCCACCGTAATACCCGAACTGCTCGGAAAGCAGTGAACTAAAACCTGCTAATGGGTTTGTATATAGTATAGGCAGGAAATTCTGGTAATTCCATTGATAGAAAATCCTGATATAGAATATACCAATGAATATGGTCCCAAAGGCTAGAAACGCCAGCATACCATATGTTAAAACCGTAGCTGCAGTTGTCTTTTTCAGGTATGTAGAAAAGAATATCCCTATGCAGCCTATAGTCACAGCCGTCACTATATAAAAGCCGAAAAGCTGTATTATCTCCTTTATTGATATTCCGCCGAACAGAAATACCATTGAGAAAAGTGGAAGTGAAGCAATGATAAGCAGTAAGGTCTGACTGGTGGAAGCAAAAAGCTTACCGGTAATGATGGATATCGGCCTAAGCTTTGTACAAAGCACCAGGTCCAGAGTCTGCCTCTCTCTTTCCCCTGCTATGGCTCCGGAAGTCAAGGCAGGTACTATGAACATTATCAGAATGAACTGTATTACAGCAAGACCAGTATATGCACCTATGGAAACCTGGGGATCAATAGTTGAGCTGTAGGGGTTCATAAAGGTAGTATATACAATAAAAAGAGCTACAAGCGTAAGTATCAATAAGTACGATCCAATTATCCCCGCTGATCTCCAGCCCCTCATCCTTACCTTCAATTCCTTTAAAAGCACCGGATTTATGTTCATTGCTCTTCATCCCCCTTTGTCACCTTCATAAATACATCCTCCAAATTGCCATCCAGCTGAGCAAAGGATACAACAGGTATACCCCTCGTCACCAGAGCAGCAAGCACTCTGCTCATATCCTCATCGCCGCCTTCAAAGCCCGCCTGTATTGTATCCTCCCCGGTAGCAAGCTTATCAATAAAAGGATATTCCTTCAGGATCATCACTGCATCATCAAGTTTGCCCCTGACCTTTAATTTAACAACCTTCTTGCTGTATACCTGCTGCATTATATCAGCCACGCTGCCGCTTATTACCATACTGCCCTTGTCAATAATTCCTATGCTGGTACATAGCTCAGCCAGCTCGGGCAGTATATGGGAGCTTATGATTATAGTCTTTCCCATACCCTTCAGATTCTTCAGTATTTCCTTCATCTCGACCCTAGCTCTTGGGTCCATTCCGGAAGCAGGCTCATCAAGTACAAGGAGCCCGGGGTTATGCACCAGGCTTCGGGCAAGGCATAATCTCTGTTTCATGCCTCTTGAAAGGCTGTCTACATAAGCATCTCTCTTATGACTCAGGTCTACCAGCTCTAAAAGGTCATCAGTTATTTTCTTCCTTGCCTGACCCTTTATGTTATATATTGAAGCATAGAATTCCAGGTATTCACTTACCTTCAGATCATCATACACTCCGAAAAAGTCCGGCATATAGCCAATCTTCTCTTTTATTTTCTTGCTGTCCCTTATGACATCCACTCCGTCCAGGGTTATTTCTCCGGAAGTAGCTCTCAGCAGTCCGCACATTATCTTCATTGTAGTAGTTTTCCCGGCTCCATTGGGGCCGACAAAACCGAATATTTCTCCCTCAGGCACCTCAAGGTTCAGATTGGTAACAGCCTGGAATCTTCCGTATCTCTTATTCAAATTCTTTATAGAGAGCATTATTTAACACTTCCTTTCACAGAAATCTGAGGAAGCTGAACATTGTCATCATCCATTTCTATTTTTAGCCTCAGCATATTGTTGTCATCTACATATTTTCCCAACAGATTGCCGTATATATCGAAGCTCCTGTAGTCGCCTTCCGCCCAATCACCCTTTTCATTATCCCATATATACTGCCTTACACGCTGGGCGTTTCCTACAGTGTATTGAGTCCTTATGCTCTCCAGTTTTATATTACTGTCAATCTTATAATGTATTTCAAAAGAGCCTCTTCCATAGAACATCTTGCCATACTCATCATAATTTCCCGCATTTATATTATTTACAATAGTTGGCTTTAAGAAGCCCAGGGGATACTCCACATTATTCCCGTCCCTGAAGCTCAGGTTTACCTTGGAGGTTATGAAGCTTTTCTCATACCGTTTTGTACCTTTGCTGTTTACCAGAACCTCCTTTGATACCGGGGTGCTGCTCCAGGCCATCAGTTTTGCTTCAAAGCCCTGGTATGCTTCATTCATGAAGCCATATTCCATGATTTGCCTCTTTTGCATATCCTGTCTTGCCTTTGATATCTCTTCAGAGTCAAGCTTCTTCTTCTGGTTAGGAGTCTGGGGCCCTGAATAGGGATCCTTGTAAATGGCATTTATCAAATCATACCTCTGTCCGAAATAACTGCTGGGTTTTACATTTATCTGCTTTGTCTCGCCGTTTTTTATCGGTCCGATATTGGCATACTGGTTTGGAGTTATTATATAGCACTCATCAAGATCAAAACCCGAAGTGTTTTTTATTGTCCCTGTATAAACACCCTTTGCGTAATTCAGATTGCTTTCCAGTTTGCCGGCAAGAATGTCCTCCGACTCCAAAGCCAATGTCCTCATGCTCCATATACTGTTTTTATAGAACTCCAGCACTGTCTTGGGAGAAACTATCACCTTGGAATCTATTCTCTTTGGGGTATTCTCATCAGGCATACGTCCTCCATAATAGCCATTGTTCAACATAAGGGGACGGATATCGAAATCCTCTCCTGCTTCGATTCTGATGTTGTCCTTATTTGGAGTGAACACCCCTGCATAGGTCTTCGGAATTATAGTCCCGCTGTTGTCAATATCCACGACTGATATCACATTTGTAATCGGCTCGGTAAGCCTTGTCCCTGCACCTGAAAAATATATGACACCGGAAAAGACCAATGAAAGTGCCGGTACAACAAGCCACATAAGCTCTCTTCTGTCCAGGCGTTTCAATATCAAATAGCTTAAAGGGGCAGCCAAAAATATATAGCCGATATATATAAACACCAAATGGGAGGTTTTGGGCAGCGGCAGTTCGGGTATATTTCTCAGCGCATTGTCAATTGCATATAAATTTTCCTGCATCATCATACCCTTCCGGTACATTTCACTCTGATAGTATTGTGGAAAGATAGCCCCCATTACCTTGTCGGCGAACGCACTGTTCCCGATCCACGAGGAAAGCGGCTCCATCCCAAAGTCAAAGGATGCCACTGCTATAACCCCTTTGCCTTTATCGATTTTCTGAAGCAGTGTAAAGTCACCGTCTTTTATGATAGGAGTGCTGTCTTTCATGCTTATATCCAGTACACTCAGGTTCATAGCTTCCACAGTCTTGGATTCAGCCATTTTATGCAGGCTGGAGGTTGTAAGCGTCCTGATTTCTCCTATCTCTCCCGTAATAAAATCATCTTTAAAAATTGCCAGGGTTTTATTTTGAGAGGGTCCTGTTCCGATAATCAGCAAGCCACCCCCTGATACCCAGCTTTTCAGGTTCTCATACTGAAGGGGGCTCAGCTTTGAAGTGTCAAAATTATTGATGACTAATGCATTAAATGTCTTTAATGCATTAATATCCTCAGGAAAACTGTTCTCATCCAGCTTTACATTTTTGGTGCTGAAATTACCAAGATTTTTTATGGTAATTTTGTTTATGTATTTTACGCTGTCAAAGTCATCGCTAAGTATACCTATGGCATAGGTATCCGCATTGGAGCCCGGGTCTACCCTGAGGGTCCTTGTGGTTATTGTACTCTTGCCGTCTGTAAGGTTTATCTTTAACTTTGTATTAAAAACATTCATAGGTACATTCATCACGAGCTTTTTTGTTGAAGCCTTAGGCAGGCTCACATTCATTGCATATATTGTTATGCTGTCATTTTGATTTGGTATTTCTATCTGCAGCTCGCCGTTTATGTCCCGTAGCTTATTTTCTATTTCAAAGTAAACCGGCGTTGTATAGCCAATCTTATAGAACTTGTCGAAGCCCACCTTCACATTGACTTTTACTGCATCATCCGCCACGGCTTGCACGTCAGGAAGCACAAACTTCCCCATGGTTATTGCGAGCATTACGATAAAAACTAAAGTAATTCTATAACCTTTTTCCAATCCTTTAACCCCCATAATAAGCCAAATTTATTCCTGTGATTTTGATCATTCTTCTACCAATATTTTAGACGTCATATATCCGTTAAAAGTTTCAAATTACATATTACAGCAATATACTTTAATGTAATACGCAGTAATCCATCATTATACTTAATATTCTAACCTACAACACTCATTTATCCAATAGATAAATCACAACCGTAGAAAAATGCGACGCTGTCGCATTTTTAAGTCACTAGTCTCCGGTCGCTAGTCGCTAGACCAGGGTAGGGCTTTGAAGGCTAGGTTAGACTACGAATTACTAGCCATACCTATAAGGAATACCCTAATTCTAGAGACTAGAGACTAGTGTCTAGCGACTAAAAACCATGTTTTATTTGAGACGCATCTTTTATATACTGCAAATCTGCAAAAAATAAAAATAAGCCCATAAGGCTTACTTATATTTGAAGCTTATTCTTGTATTCTCCAATCGTATGTAGCTTTTCAGCCTGCTCAGCACCTTTTGCCTTGTAAAGAAAAATAACGAAAATGCTTCCCATAGGAATACCCAACCCCCTATGGAAAGCCCCTCCAGAAGAGTAGTTGTTAGTACATTGGGCTTAATTTGCTGCTTTGATATATAACCCACTGACAGGAAAGCAAAAGCTGCGATAATATAAAAAATAATCTTTTTTCTTGTCTTTTCAAGCTCTTTTCTAATAAAATGGACAGTATAATGGAAATAATTTCTTATTCCCTCCTTGGACAGTTTCTCTTCATCTTCGTCATATTTTTCCTTAGGCATATAAAACTGCAATTCAAGGGGAAATTTCAACGGAATATCAGAATCACACTCTTCCATAAAGTACACAAGGTCCGGATCAAGATCCCTCCTCTTAATTGGAGAAGAGTCCCAACCGTTAAAAATATCATTATAGCCGGATAATGAAACCTCAATAATGTATGCATTTGTATCCGGGTTCATTTTATATATCTGTTTGAGGTAGTTCTTTCTCTTCTTGAACATATGAACCTCCGCCTGCCGTTCAAATTTCCAGTATATATATTGCCCAATTTGATACCATATGTAAACTTATGCTTTTGAAAGGCATCATATACTGTTAAAATGAGGATATATATTATTTATTCCTTTGGATATAATAGCCGGTCTCAATATACCTTTTATGAATATCGGCCCCATGGGAAAAGACGCACATAAATACACCGAAAGGCTGTGCATGTCTTATTCCTTTGATAAAGCCTCAAAGCTTATATTTAAAGCCGTATTATTGTCACTTGATATAAATTCTGAGTCATTTGGGTTATAATAACTATATGGGCGAAAATTGTTCGCCTGAGACAAATGCCAAAGCAGTGGCAGTAGAGCAATCGTGTAAAGCACGGTATAGCTATACAGTATATTTATGTAAATAATCTAATTTTACTAATGTGTTATGCATAGCAAATAGAAAAGCAAGAAAAGAGGGTTTTTAATGGCTAAAGTTATACTTAAGAAAGGTGAAGAAGTCAGAATACAGATGGGGCACCCCTGGGTGTTCGACAACGAGGTTAAAAATATCGATGGAGCTTTTGACCCTGCTGATATTGTAGATGTATACGACTTTAGAAACCACTTCCTGGGAAGAGGTTATATAAATCCCAAGTCCAAGATACTGGTCAGGCTGCTGACCAGGGAACATGAGGAAATAAACAAGGAGCTCTTCAGAAAAAAAATCCTCCAAGCATGGGAATACAGGAAAAAGCTCGTAGATACCTCAAGCTGCAGGGTTATTTTCGGAGAGGCTGATTTCCTGCCTGCTCTTATTGTAGATAAGTTTGAGGATTATCTCAGTATTCAGACACTGTCCCTTGGAATAGAAAAATATAAGGACATCATAGTTGAGCTTCTTGATGAAATACTTGAACCAAAGGGGATATATGAGAGAAATGATGTAAAGATCAGGGAGAAAGAGGGATTGAAGCAGCAAAAAGGCTTTATAAAAGGCCCCTTTGATACCAGCGTTCTGATAAAAGAAAATGAAGTAAAGATGCTGGTTGATATAGAAAACGGGCAAAAAACCGGATACTTCCTTGACCAAAGGGAAAACAGGGCAGCCTTGAAGCCCTTTGTAAAGGATGCCCGTGTACTGGACACCTTCACCCATACCGGCGGCTTTGGGCTGCATGCTGCTTACTATGGTGCAAAGGAAGTCACTGCAGTGGATATTTCAGAGCATGCAATAGAGTATGTTAAAAGGAATGCAGAGCTTAATGGCCTGCAGGATAAAGTAAAAGGCGTAGTTGGGAATGTTTTTGACGTACTTAAGGAATACCAGGTGGCAGATGAAAAGTTCGATGTGGTGATCCTCGACCCGCCTGCTTTCTGCAAAACCAAGTCAGCCTTGGAAGGTGCCTACAGGGGCTATAAGGATATAAACCTGAGAGGCATGAAAATATTGAAGCCGGGAGGTTTTCTTGTAACCTGCTCCTGCTCCCACTATATGTATCCCGGCCTGTTCATGGAGATGATACAGGATGCGGCAATGGATGCAAGAAAAATAGTAAGACAGGTGGAGTTCAGGACACAAGCCAAGGATCACCCGGTGCTCTATGGTTCCGATGAGTCTATGTATCTCAAATGCGTGATAATGCAGGTGATATAAAAGTCACTAGTCTCTAGACTCTAGTCACTAAAATTGAGTTATTACTTCGAAGACTTTGCTTGGATCTCGCGACTAGTGACTAGCGACTGGTGACTCCCCTTGGGGAGTTACATATAATGATGCTTCTTAAAGTAAATAAGGCTTATCACTACTACTGCTGCGCTTATGGCGAAAGCAAAGGGATAGCCGTAAACCCAGGTCAATTCAGGCATGTATTTGAAGTTCATACCGTACCAGCCTGCAATAAGCGATAAAGGAAGAAAAACAGCAGTAATTACGGTAAACAGCTTCATAATATGGTTGAGGCTTATGTCTACCTGAGCCTGATATGCCTCTCTGACCTGGGTAACATAGTCCCTTAGGTGAACCACATTGTTGTTCAGCCTTTCTATGCGTTTCTTCAATATTCCGAAGTATTTCAACGCCCGTTCTTCAATAAGCCCATTGTCGTTCTCCTCCAGCCCTTCCGCTATATCCAGCAGCGGCTCGTAATACCTTTCCAAAAAAAGCAGTTGTTTTTTTAAGTCAATTATCTCCCTTGTAAAATCCTTCCGTACTTCCTTCATAACCTGCTCCTCCAGCAAGGCTATCCTTGACTCTATGTCCTTTAAAATGACATTATCCATGGATGTCAGCCTATACAAAAGTATATACAGGATTTTTGACAAATTAACTGCATAATTATTTGAAGCATTGGCATTCTCCAACACTTCCTTTTTCAAGCTGTCAATAAGTTTATTGGGCAGCTTTGACACCAGGATCAAATATCTGGGTGTGAGATAAAAATCCAACTCTCTGGCACTAAGCCAGAATCTTTGAGAACCGCTTCTGTCCTTGTCCATTATGTTTATGACCCCAAAGCTGAATTCATCGTATATCTCCAGCCTCGGATGCTGCCTGGTGCTTATGCATTCCTCCACCGTGGAATTGTGGAATTTGAAGTAGCCGTTATTCTCACACAGTTCTTCGGGAGTTGCTATTATCCAGTACTTGTCCTTCTCATTCCTGCTTACTTCTTCAAAGCTCGTTTCAAATAAGTCATTATCCTTAAGCCTGTAAACTTCCATACTTCCGCCTCCTAAATACTTATCTGTCTATATCACTCATTAATTGTCGGCCCCCTATAAGTCAATTCTACTAAAAAGCTGTAATATTTGCCAAGCTTTACATCTCATAAAGTTATTATTTGCCCAAGCTGTGCAATATAATACAAGGACTACGGATTTCACTCCATAGTCCTTTGCCGGAAGCTTATACTATTGCTTTTATGTATCTATGATCGTTGTCCTTTGATAAATCTATAAAATCATCACCAAATCTCACAATTGGCTGCCATATGACCTGAAGGTCGTGAATATTATAGCACTTATTTCTTACAAAATAAACAATTTATATCAGCAACTTACATATTTCACGTTTACTTCCTCAGTTTATAATAAAATTTTCCAATGTTGAACAGCAGTTCTGAAAGAAACTCGTTCCTGATTACATGATTGCATACATTAGGTTTATAGGGCTTTGCCCTCTTAATTGCATCAAGAAAACTCAAAAGCTTTTTTTCTTCTGTAATGCCGTCCAGGCTAAACAAAGAAATTTTATCTATCCCTATCGCCTTCAATATGCCCATATCCTTTTCAAATTCCCCGATGTCCTTATAATAAGGTTCATTACCCAGCTTTCCTACGTTTGTTACCCCTACCGAAATAGCCAGCTTATCCCTCAGAACTTCCTTCAGGTGAGATACCTGGTGATATATCAGATAATCCACATCCACCTTCTTGATTTTCTTCATTTCGTTTCTTATCATGGTAGAATAATACATAAGATTATACCTATCCCATTCAACATCAAACACAGGTATTTCAAGAGCATAAATCATAATAGCAATGCCTTACGCATGTAGCATAGCTCTCCAGTCCCTTTGAGCGCAAAAAAAGGGCTGTATCGGAAAAAACCTTCCTTGCATTGTCAAAACGCTGCTTGTTCAAGTTTGAAGTGAGCATTTTTGTAAATGTTAAAACAGGACTAATTATACTTTTGGGCTCGCTCAAATTCTTGATATCTTCCAAGGGCGACTCCAGGTCAATGCAAATCCCTTTTATTTTTAGTTTCTTTTGCTCCAGTTTTTCCACCAGTTCCCTGACATATTTATCAAAGCTTCCTGCATTTCTTTCATTTATCCAATACCCCATTTCGTCGGAAAGAGTCGCCCAAATGGATACAGGTACCCCATTGTCATTATAGATTTTTATCATCCTGTAAAAGTCCTCGTCGTCATAACCATACTCCAGCTTATAATTCAAGATAACTTCATACTTTTTGAAGGCATCGATTATATAATCTTTGCACACTTCCTTCGGAGGAGTGAATTCACACCATATTCTAGTCTCCATGTCTATCTCCCATTTCAAACTGATTTTGCACCAATATATTCTGCCCTTTTTCAATAAAAACATATACAATGGTGATTTTAATGCCAATATTGTATAATAATATGTGCGGGTACAAGGTTAAGCAGCCACGGGCTTTTGGAGAGTAGGTGATATTATGGCAGCAAGCTATAGAATGTTGAAAGCTTATGCTGATACTTATTTCATAGAAAAAAAATCAAAATTCATATCCTATGTACAACCTGTATATTCTGAGGAGGAAGCTCTGCAGTTCTTAAGCACTATAAGGAAAAAGCATTATGATGCAACCCATAACTGCTATGCTTATATCCTTGGAGAAGCAATGAATATACAGCGTTCCAGCGACGACGGGGAACCTTCGGGAACTGCGGGGGTTCCAATACTAGAGGTTCTTAAGAAGGAAGAAATCACAAATTCAATAATAATTGTAACCAGATATTTCGGAGGTATAATGCTTGGTGCAGGAGGGCTTATAAGAGCATATACGGAAGGCGCAGCCAGTGGCATCAAAGCAGCCAGTACTGTAATAGTCCAGCCCTTTGCAGTACATCAGCTCAAACTGGATTATAGCCTTTTGAGCAAACTGCAGTATGAAATATCCAGGAAGGATTATATTATTGAAAATATTGAATACCTTGAAAACGTGACCATGAGGGTTCTTACAACATTAGAACTTAAGGAAGCCTTTATTGATGACGTTGCTCAATGGACAAACGGGAGCATTGCTGTAGAGTCCCTCGGAGAGCAAAGTCTCAAGATCGATGAGTCAAGCGGCACAATAATAAAATAACCAAGCGGTTTTCCGCTTAGTTATTTTAATGTTATCTTCTTCAGTCATAATCATAATAGTCGTAGTCATAGCCATAGTCATAACCATATCCGCCATAAGGATAACCGTAATATCTTCTCCTGTATCTGCGCCTTCTTCTGAAAAGCTCGTTTAACAGGAGCAGCCGCAGGAGGTCCCTTCCAAATCTTCTTCCCGGATATTGTCTGGTTTCCCCTTCCTCCGCCATTTCAGGCATTTCCTTCATCATTCTGTTATATGCATTTTCTGCCATTACGTTTATCATTTCCCTGTCAGGCCGCTCCTCGTGCATCATCCCGTTCTTTTCTTCCATTCTGTCGATTTCAATTTTTATATACAGCATCATTTTCTTGCAGCTCTCAGGATACATGCCGGCAAATATTCTGTCATCCTCTTCATCCTCATGGTAAAAATCCATTTCCTCAACCATTGTCATATTAGGCATCACATTCATGGGCTGCATGTCATACATCATTGGCATGCCATACATCATTGGACACTTGTATTTTTTGTCCATTAGATTACCTCCCGATTTATTCATCATAATATCAGTAATATGAAACGGCATTTGGAAAGTGCAAGTCTTATCTCAATGTGTATCCGTATTTTTACACAAAAATGTAACCCCCACCCGACACAGCAAGATGGGGGCCATTTCAATCATATTTACTTTCATATCGCGTATCACGCGTAACATGCGACCATACCACAATGGAATATCCTAATCTATCGCCTTCTTAAGCTTGCCTGCTACTCCCTTCATCTTCCTGCTTGGTACGGAGCAAATTGCAAACCTTATGCCTCTTGAAATCGGTACGGCAAATATGTTGTCCTTTTTGAGAAGATTGCAGCTCTCTTCAGGCTGTATAGCAGGTATTGTAATGAAAAAGCCTGATTTGTACAGACATGTATCCAGTCCGGCAATTTGCGCTTCCTCCAGGAATATTGCTGCTCTTTTCTCCAAAAGCTGCCTGAGTTCTTCCCTCTCTTCATCCACTTTGCCAAGAAGCTTCTTGTCATTTATTATGGTAGAAAGCAGCTTCATTCCGCATCTTGTCCCGTTGGACCAGGTTCCTCTGTTTGAGGCTTCAAATATACCGGAGAATTCCTGAACTACATCCTTGTTGGAGCTTACGCATACTGCAGCACCTGTACGGAGCCCATACATCGCAAGGCTCTTGGATATGCTGAAGGCTACCATTACAAGAACATTTGAAGGCAATCCGCTGAAAAGGCTCATAAATTTTCTTGTATCAGAGGTCTTTCCGGCATAGTCTATGTATGCTATATCACATAGCAGAGTAATTTTTTTGCTGCTGTCTAACGCCGCCTTTTTTATCAGCTCAATAACCTGGCCCCATTCTTCATCACTTAGCGCAAAACCTGTCGGGTTCTGAGCAGGAGAATTGAGTAAAATCACCAGACTGTCTTGTCTTCCGAGCAGTTCATTCATTTTCATTTCCAGGGAGTGTAGATTGAAATTTTTCCTGCTGTCAAAAATAGAAAAAGAAGTGAGCTTTCTCAAATTTTCCTCCGCCAGCGTCTTATATGGCCCCCAGAACCAGTCTGCAGTCAGAATTGTGTCTCCAATATCCGAGTAATTCCAGATAGTATGTCTTATAGCTCCCGACCCTCCCGGAGTTGCTGCAGCCTTAATATACCCTTCAGGTCTGTATTCCTTAAAGGTAGCTTGTATTGCTGCTTCCAGGTAGTCAGGTGTCCCCAGTATGGGGGCATAGGCAGCAAATTCTGAATCTGGAAGATTTCTAAGGGTTGTTAGTACTGTAGGTAAAACAGCCAGATTTTCATCCTCATCAAGTATGGAACCAACTGAAGCATTTACGACATTTTCCCTGCCGAACTGCAGTGAAGCATTGCCCGCTTCCCTGCTTACCGCAAAGATCTTATCCTCTGATCTCAAGGTATTGACATGTTTAGCCGCCATCGAAACAATACTTTCCATCTAATTCCCTCCATTTGCATATATTCATTTATATTTCAAATTTTATATCTCTATTATATATTATTTTCATGCCGATATTTAGCATATATTCCTTAATCCCCGCTTCTTTCTTTTACAGCCCCCCTTTCATTATCCTCTCCAAACACGCTAGTACGGTTCCTGCCTGAGTTCTTTGCAACATATAGTGCTTTATCCGCTGATTGTATCAGCTTTTCTATATTGTTGCCGTGAAGAGGATAGCAGGATATTCCAAGACTGCAGGTTATCCTGGGAGGATTATCACTGTCTATTGCAGCCAGGGACATCTCCTCCACCTTTTTTCTGAGCTTTTCAGCGACTCTATATGCTCCGCCCAGGTCAGTACGGGGCAATACTACCACAAATTCCTCTCCCCCATACCTTGAAACAACATCTCCTTCCCGGACGTTAAACTTCAAAGTATCAGCAAAATACATAAGCACATAGTCACCTGCATCATGGCCATATGTGTCATTGAACCTCTTAAAGAAGTCGATATCCAGCATAATCAGGCTCAGATGAAGGTTGTTCCCCTTCGAAACCAGGATTTGTTCTTCAAGATATTTTTCAAGATACCTTCGGTTATATACCTTTGTCAGGGTATCCACCGAAGCCATATTGTTGAGGCTTTCCAACAATCTTAAATTGCTGATTACGGGAGTAATATTGTCTATATATACTTTTATCTCAGCTATCAGAGCATCAGTAAAATAATTCTTCATGTCGCTGTGTATCTGTATTACTCCTGAAACTATGCCTCCAAGTATTATCGGAAGGCAAATATAACTTTCTGCCTCGCTGTAGAAATCCTTGCAACTAAAGTCGTTGTTGCTGCCGTTATATAAAAATTCCTTGCCGGTCTTTACTGCCCAGCAGCTTTCTTCAATTGTCCTTCTGCTCTTTATGGACCCAAGCTTTTCACTGTCCATAGCCTTATATACCGTCAACTGCTTGCCGTTGTATTCTTTTTTCATCACTATAACTTGAGTTATTCCATCTTCTTTCCTCAACACATCAAACAATATATCATAGACCTCATCTTCACTTGAGGCTTGTCTCACCAAATCCGAAAACTTCTTTGCCGCACTCAGCCTGTTTGAAAACTGTTTCTCCTCAACAAGAACTCTCTGTATTCTAAAATAGGACCACATTATTGCTGAGAAAACTGCAGCAAGCAGTATGACAACAATAACAGTAAAATCCCTTATTTGCCCAAGAGTAGTCTCAGCCAAACGATCATAATATATTATCCCATGGACTCCGATTATGCGGCCTTCGATGTCCTTTATGGGTCTGAACGCACCAAAGTATGAGCTGCTGCCTTCTCCGCGGCCGCTGTATATATCAAGCATTTTAACAAATGGCGCACCCTTTTCCAGAACTTCTTTATTTATGTCCTCAGGCAGGCTGCTCCCCGTACTAAACCTGTACAGCCCCGATTCAAGGCTGCTGGCAATTATACTATCCTTTGCGGATATTATACTGTGCATGCCTGTATCGTCCATTATTTTACCGGTAATGTTATTATCCCCGTTAAGGTTTATCACTGTAACAATACCCCCAATGGCACTATTACCGTTTTCCATTACAGGTACAATAACATACTGCATTAAAGTATACCCGTCTCTGTTATCCTCAGTTTGCAGCAGCTCCGTACCTGATGTGACTGCTCCGGAAGCTAACGCCTGCTCTATAATGGGTTGTATTTTTGTTTTGCCGGAGGACATTGGCAACAGGTCTTTTGTCTTGCCGAAAGAAGCAATAATACTTCCATCCGTTCCTACCACACACCATTCAGTTACGTAATATCTGTAACTACTCCATTTTTTCAGCAAATCCTCCAGGGCAGCCCTATCCCTCCTGAGTACAAGCTCTTTTATGCCTGGTTCTACAGACGCCTGGAGCATCCCCATTTTCATCTGGTTCATAAATATGTCGTAGGAGCTTTCAGCAAACTGCAAATTGTTGTCTATTGTCTCAAAAACGTTTGCGTATATATGGCCTGAAAAAGCACTATACATCGAATATCCAAGCAGCATACTGATTACCAGCAATGTGCACCATAGCAGAATAGATCTTCTTATATATGTCCTCTTCTCTTCCATAATGCTGCGCCTCCCCATAATTAAATCAAACTAATATAACCCAATATATAAACATATTTTATTTATTTAAATATCGGCAACATCCGACATATTTTGCAGTTATTCCTGTTGGTCTATAGAACAAAGGCGGCTTCGGCCGCATTTGAAGCCCATGTGCCTTTTCCGAATAT
>CAZUGK010000063.1:0-4229 GCA_964619815.1 uncultured Clostridiaceae bacterium
TGCCGGTGGTTTCAACGCTGAAATGTATAATACTCCTGTATGGCACCGAATGAAATTCCATCTTCTTTCCTGTAACACCCTGTTTATCCAGCAGAATCATGCGCTTATTTGTAAAAATAAATGTATCCCTGATTACCCTGTATGCTTTCTCAATAGTCTCTCCGTCAGCCAATATCTGGGCAAATTCCTTTTCAATCTCATTAACGTTGACTTCTGATGCGTGCCCCATTAGTCCGTTAAACAATCCCATTTTAATCCCCCTTTACATATTTAAAAAATAGCCTCAGTAATTAATAATATACTCATACTGTTCTATTTCTCCAACAATTTTTATTATCCTCCAATTCCATCCAAAAATTCTACACGATTTGTCCAGTCACCGTATGCTGGAACATATCCCTAAATAAGTACTGAAAAATCAATATATATGTTGTAGTTTCATTTATCCTGGCATATACTGGTTATAATAAATAACCATTATATATTATAGGCATATTGCGATACCATTTGTATTAAGCTTAAAGTAAAGGAGGGGGAAAATGAATTTAACCGAACTATCCGTTAAAAGGCCAACCGCAATAATAGTCCTGGTTGCTCTTTTTATCGGCCTGGGTGTCATGGGCTATATGAGCATCGGTGCAGACCTGTTTCCTACTGCAAACACACCGATAATAGCCATCCAGACCACCTATGCCGGTGCAAGCGCTGAAGAAATCGAGAAGGATATCATCAAGCCCATTGAAGATGCCGTATCGGGTATCAGCGGCATCTTCAGCATCCATTCTACAGCAGGAGAGGGTTATGGCTACAGTATCCTGCAGTTTTCCATGTCCACGGATTCAAATACGGCGGTTATAGATGTTCAGAAAGCCGTAGACGGCGCAGTTGACAAGCTTCCGGAGGATGCCTCCAGGCCGGTTATAAATAAGTACAATATCAATGATTCTCCTATTCTTGTTCTCTCGGTTTCCGGTTCACAGGCTTACGAGGAGTTGTACAAGGAAGCAGACAGGATCAAACAGTCGCTTGAAAAGCTGCCCGGGATAGGAAATGTTGCGCTCCGGGGTGCTTATAAAAAGGAGCTGTCCATAAAACTGGACAAAACAGTCCTTGAATACTACGGCATAGATGTAAGCACTGTCATTGCCAAGCTCAGGGCAGAAAACCTGAATATACCTGCCGGACAGATCCAACAGGATGCAATGGACAAAACAGTCAGGCTACTGGGGGAATTTGAAGATATAAATGAAATAAGGGATCTCCGTATTCCCTTGTCAACGGGCGGGAATGTCCGCATGGATGATATTGCAGACATAGAGCTGCAATATCCTGACGCTGAAGATATGGTAAGGCTTAACGGCAAACCTTCCATAGGCATTCTTATCCGCAAGCAAAGCGATGCCAACGTCGTAGAAACCGCTGATATGGTAAAGGCTGAGCTTAAAGCTCTGAAAGAAACCTTAGCTCCCGGTACTGACCTGGTAATAGCTCAGGATTCTACATATTTTATCAATTCCTCCCTAAGGGAAACCAAAAGAAATCTGGTGGAAGGAATCATCACTACGGCAATTGTGCTTTACCTTTTCCTGAGAAATTGGCGGTCCTCACTGATAGCACTTGTTGCCATACCGACTTCATTGATTTCCACCTTTTTTGCAATGTATGTGTTGAGGTTTACCTTCAATATTGTCTCTCTTACTGCTCTGGCTCTTTGCGTCGGAATATTGGTGGATGACTCCATAGTTGTGCTGGAAAATATCCACAGGCATATGGGCATGGGCAAGGATCACAGAACTGCTGCCATTGACGGACGTATGGAAATAGGCCTTGCTGCAATTGCAATTACTCTTTGCGATGTTGTTGTCTTTGCTCCAATAGCCTTTATGACCGACCTGGTAGGGCAGTTTTTCAGGCAATTCGGCCTAACAGTGGTATTTGCCACTCTGTTCTCGCTTTTTGTATCCTTTACACTGACGCCACTTATGGCATCCCGAATATATAAAAAGTCCGGCGGTATAGGAAAATCCGGGGAAGAGCACAGTGAAAACCAAGGAAAGCTTTCTAAGCTTTTTGATAAGTATGTCAAGCCGGCATATCGGAACTTTCTTGTCTGGTGTCTTGATAATAAATGGAAAACAATCTGCATTGTCACGGCAGGCATCGTATTCAGCGTCGCTCTCATACCTCTCGGTGTTATCGATGCCGAATTCCTGCCGAAATTTGACCAGAGCAAGCTTAATGTAAGCCTGAGTCTGACCCCGGGCTCCGGCCTCGAGAAAACCAACGAAAAAACCAGGCTGGTAGAGGAGCACCTAAAGTCCATGCCCGAGGTCAAGGAGTTTTTTACAATCGTAGGTGCTGAAGGCAACGGGGCTGCAGCGGAAATCAATATCAATCTGGTAGACAAGAACAATAGAAATAAAAATGTGTCAAAACTGGCCAAGGAGCTTAGAGAGTGGGGAAATGGCATTCCGGGAATAAGCTTTTCCGTATCTGAGCCCAGCATAGTGGAGCAAACCTCAGTAGCCGGCTCAAAGCCCGTTATATTGAATATAACCGGTACAGATACCGAGGTTTTGAAGGATATAGCCAAAAAGGTTGAGGATATAGTCCGGGCAATGTCCGGAACAGTTGATATAGACAACTCCATCAGAGCTAGTCAACCGGAAATAAAGGTCAAAATAGACAGGCTTGCAGCATCCGAATATGGGATCTCCATTGCCGGCCTTGCTTCAACCCTGAGGACTGCGATCGCAGGTACTGAAGCGGGTGTATTCAGGCAAAACGGAGATGAATACGATATAGTTGTAAGCTTCAATAAGGATCAGGTAAAAACTCCCAGTGATATCGGAGCTATAAAGGTAACCAGTCAGACAGGCCAACAAATTTCCCTGAGCCAGATTGCGGAGATATACCTGTCGGATAGCCCTCAGGAAGTGCTGAGGCTAGACCGGCAGAAGGTCGTAACAATATCTGCAAACCTTCAGGGAAGGGCTTTAAGCGATGTGAACGGTGAAATCACAGAGAAGCTCAAGGCCTTAAAGCTGCCCTATGGCTATCAGATAAAGCTGAGCGGAGACCAGGAAAACATGACAGACTCCTTTTCAGCATTAATCAAGGCATTGATTGCATCTATCATTCTTATATACATGATACTCGTGGTGCTATATGAATCCTACCTTGCACCTTTGATAAGGATGCTTTCACTCCCCTGCGGAATCATAGGCGCTTTACTTGCGCTGGCAATGACAGGGAAGACACTTAATCTCATATCCCTTATAGGAATCATAATGCTTGATGGTCTGGCCTCAAAGAACGGGACCCTACTGATTGACTATACCAATACACTTATGAAAAGGGGGCTGACACTGAGAGAAGCATTGCTGGAATCAGGAACTACAAGGCTCAGGCCGATTTTAATGACATCTCTGACCACAATCGTTGGTATGATACCCCTGGCAATGGCCCTCGGCGAAGGAAGTGAAATAAAATCAGGGATGGCAGTTGCATTAATTGGGGGACTTACGACCTCAACGATGCTCACTCCTGTTCTGCTCCCTGTAGTGTATACCCTGATGGATGATTTTAAAAATCATATCCGCAGCAAGCACAGAAAAAATACCAATATTAACGGAGGTGCCGCAAATGAAACAGTCTAGGCGGATGATGAATAAATGGATCTCTCTGCTCCTGGTTTCAGTTCTGGCTTTGCTCCCCTTGTCCGGGTGCAGCAATAACCGGGAAAATATACAAACTGTAAAAAATGTAAAGGTCACAGAGGCAAAGAGGTCATCTATAAGCATTTCAGTCGAATATGCAGGGAAGGTCACTCCCCTTGAAGAGATAACCATTGCTTCAAAGCTGCCGGGGAAGGTCGAACTGGTCAAGGCAGATGTAGGCAGTGAGGTTCAAAAGGGCGACCTGCTTTTCAAGCTGGACACAAAATCAACAGCTGCACAGCTGAATCAGACAAAAGCAGCCGTTGACAGTGCACAGGCAAACCTGGTGATGGCGACTGATTCTTCTATCGTTCAGCAGGTCACTCAGCTGGAAACGGCTGTTAAGCAGGCACAGCTGCAGTATGACGATGCCAGGCGCAGTTATGAAAGGGCTGAGAAGATGTACGCAGCTGAGGCAGCCTCAAAGCAGCAGCTGGAAAATGCAGAGACCTATCTGAAAAACGCAGAGGTTCAGTTGAACTCAGCAAAGGATAGTTTGAGAATCCTTAA
>CAZUGK010000063.1:4239-21889 GCA_964619815.1 uncultured Clostridiaceae bacterium
TTCGGCCCAGCTGGAGCAGGCCCGGGCAGCTTACGAGGCTGTTTCCATTCAGGTCAGTGACTCCGCTGTCACTGCACCAATTACCGGAATTGTATCAATGCGCAGCATAGATGAAGGAGAGTTTGTAGCAAGCGGCATACCGGTACTTACTGTTATTAATTCGAAAACTGTTGTTATAACAATCAGTGTACCCGATACAATCATCAGAAAGCTCCATACCGGTGAGCAGGTACCTATGAAAGTAACCGCGCTTCCCGTTCAAGAGTTCATGGGCATCATTGATACCATAAGTCCTGCTGCCGATTCAAGAACCCAGGCTTATGCCGTCAAGCTCAGACTAGAAAATCCTGACTATGTAATCAAACCCGGAATGCTGGCCAAGGTGATACTGCCGATAGAGAGCAAGGAGAATATAATAACGGTACCTAATGAAGCAATCCTTGTAGAGGATGCAATCCAATATGTATTCATTGTCGAAGATGGAAAAGTCAAAAAAACCCCGGTCTCGACCGGACTATCAAACGATAAAATCACTGAGGTTACTGAAGGTCTAAAAGAAGGGGCTGTTATCATAACCGAAGGGCAAAGCTTCTTGAACGACGGTGAAAAAGTGAACATAAGCAAATAGGAGGACCTACTGATGAATAAATCCAGAGATGAATATCTGCTGAGTGATTCAATATTGTTCTATCCGTTGCAGTACAGCAATTATATAAATTACATATACAGCCTCCTGGGTGAAGCAAATATACCAAAGGTATATGTCCTGGTTTTACTCACCCTGGAAAAGTTCGGCCCTATGCCGATTTCCAGGATCGGAGAATGGGTCGGAGTTGCAAAGCCCAACATGACTGCAATCATTGACGGATTGACGGAAAAAGACTGGATAGTAAGAAGCACATCGGTAACGGACAGAAGGATTACATATATTGAAATGACTGAGACAGGAGAAGAATACTTGAAATGCTTTATAGAAAGATTATACCCAATCATGCAGGAACAGTTTGCAAAACTAAGCGATGAGGATGTGGAGAAAATGGTATCCTCCTTGGAGTGCCTCGTATCAATAGGAAAGAAGCTTATCAAGGATTAGACAAGTTATTTTATGAGTATTTATTATGGTATAATAATTACAAAACAAGCTTAAAGATAAGGGGATATTTATGATAAAGAAAGTTTATTATTGGGTATTTACAATACCCCAAGTACTTTTTTTTATAATTGCATTCGGAATACAAGTATTATCTGCGAAAAAGATGGGAGCGATGAGGTATGTAGTATATATTAACCATCAATGGGAGGCCCAATATCCTATAGTAACATTACGATATATTGCGATTGCATTTTTAGCGGTATTGTCTGTTGCTATTGTTTTATATGCATTAACAAAAAAGGATAATTATATAATGAGTAAAAAAACTTTACCAATGTTGATAGTGGAAGTAATAATAACTCTATCGTTTGTTCTTTTCACTTTATCATACTCAACGGAAAGTTATCGTTCCTATTATTTTACCGGCCTGATATTAGCAATCAATGCGCTGATACAGGATATAAAAATTATTGTATATTTGAAAAGCAATGATTGCAGGGGTAGCTTCATCTTTTAGTTTCGTCCATAAGAAAAAATGTCTGAAAGCCTTCCGGCAATCAGACATTTTAATTATTGAACTTATTTCTATTTAGCTCTTGCTTCTTCTGGTGTAATAGTTTGCACTGGATTATTCGGATCCATCTGCCATACGAACCAGCCGCCATCATACAATTTTATATTTTTCCATCCGTTTTCATAAGCCATCAACCAAGGAATAGTTGCCCTCCAACCGGTACCGCAGTAAAATGCGATTTCGTTATCTTTTGTAATGCCTTGTTCATTCCACATTGCCACAGCTTTGTCAAAACTGATAAAGGTTCCATCAGCATTGCGGTAATCGGGTTCATCATGACCCCATACTGCACCTTGTGGCTCCCCTGCTCTTTTTATATAACTGTATCCACTTGTTTTACCTTCAAATTCATCTAAGCTTCTTATACTAACCAATCTGAACTTCTCATTTTTTGCCATTTCAGCCTTTACATCTTCGGGCATAGATAAAACATACTCAGGATGTGCCGGTATTGTTACGCCAAAATCCTTCGTAGTTGCTTTTGCATTTTCTATATCTTTATTAGTTGCATATCCTGCTTTTTTCCAGGCATCTATACCACCGTCAATTACCTTCACATTCTCAACGCCAGCCCAAAGGCTCACAAATGCAAACCTGGTAGCACCCGAGTCGGCACCATAAACAATAACAGCGGTATCTTTTGTTATACCATAATTGGCCATAACCTTTTTGATCTCATCCCCTGTCCTTATGTTCCAATAGGTTGGTTCTTCAATTTCATCCGTGTTCAAATGTACCGCTCCCGGTATATGGGCTGTTTTGTAATCTTTATCATCATCAACCGGTCCCCAGGCTACTTCGATGATTTTATAATCCTTTGATTCGGACTGTTTTCCATCAACTACACTTTTTACCCAATCTGCAGACACAAACACTTTTGTTTTTGCCACAGTCTCAACAGACTTGTTCTCTGCCGGCTTAGCTTCTTCTTTTTTAGAAGCACAACCGGTTAAAGATATAACAACCATTACAACACAAAGAGTAATAACAAGCAGTTTCTTTTTCACAAAATCACTCCCTCAAGAAAATATTGTTTTGCATTTCATATAAAATAGACTACAAAATAAACTATTGTATAAATTTACGATAGTTATTCTAAACCTATTAGTATGCATATTAACAATGTATTTTAAGATTATTTAGCCCTGATTACCGAAGATAATATTACATGATTGTTAATAATAAGTCTAATAGAAATATCTAATAGTAGATCAGGTCACTATTGTTTTTTTAAATACGGCACTTATAAATAAAAAAGATATAGCAACCTTATATTAACTATATCAAAAGTATCAAAATCTATTTTACTGATCCAGCCTAATCCCTTTTAGATAACCTCATAACTTAAGTCTTTTGAACTTGAAAGCAGCTCTGTTGAACACCGAAGAAATTCCTTTCGGAAATGCTTCACTACAGTTCAATATATCAGAAAGAAAGTGATGGGGCCCGGTTATGCCGTTCCTATAGAAATTCCCATAGCAAGCCGCACAATAAGTATGAACAGAGTCAAAGCCTTTATCCTTCAATCGCTGTATAAGCTCCTTGGGGACAGTTTTATCAGCGCAGGCTGCAAGTCCACCCAATCCGCAGCATTGAATGTCTTGTATAATTTCAAGTTTTGCGTTCTTTCCTATAAGCTTTGTGATTTTTCCCAAAATCTCTTTATCCTCACGGTCTGGACAGGGCACAAACACATTGAATAAACCGTTGATTTCACTATTAACGAAATCTATTTCATCGAGTATGGAATATATATCAACAACTTCTATATCAAGCTTTCCCTTCAACATGTAATAACAGTTCGGGCAGACTGCAACCAGACGTTTGACACCTGAGGTATTAAGTTTTCTATTTATGCCATGTATTATCCTATCCACATCGTCTTTCATACCCAGTTCCTCCATAGGCTTCCCACAGCAATCAAACACGACTCCGGCATCAAGCTTTTCCTGCAGGAGGTCAATCAGTTTTTCTGTAGCTTCAGGGAAAAAAGATGGAAAATTACAGCCCGGGAACAGTACTGTCTCCTTTTTGCTTCCACTGTAATTTTTGAACAGATAGTTGCTTTTTTCAAAGATGACGCCTGAATACCGCTTCTTATTCAGCTTGCCCTGGTTGTTCATTGACTTTCTGATATCTAATACCAATTCCCTTCCGTCTACACCAGAAGGACAGTTTGAACTGCAGTTTCCACATAAAAAACATCCATAGCTTAGCTCAGGCTTTTCTTCGTGAAGCTCGAGCAAGTTAATTTTATGCTTATTTAGAAATTCACAGTTTTCAGTACATTTACCACATTGCACACATTTTTCAACATTCATTACTATTCTCCTATCGGAAATATCTTTGCCCTACCATCTCTATGTAGTCCAGACTCAGATAGTCATTTATCTTTTTGAAGGTATCTTCGTTTCTGATCAACTTATCACTGCTGTTGTATTGTATCCATGCCATAGCGCACCATGTAATACCACGGAGGCAATTGAAAGGAAGGTATAAAAAAACTTCGTCCCTGATATCTTCGAAGCTGCAAGCACCACCGCTGAGCTCAGCATACCTGCTTAAAAACTCCAGCTGTTGCTCTACGGACAGTATGATATTTGTTTTCCAAAAGGTCGTAGTCGGAGCCAGAAAATGGGCAAGATCCTGTGCAGCCTCCCCCAGTATGGGCTTTTCCCAGTCTATAAGATAACAACTGCCTATATCTTCATTAATAATGAAATTACCAGAGTTAACTTCGGTGTTGATGATGCATAGATTCCTGTCTGTAACAGGTTTATTTGTTGTGGCCTGCTGCTTGTAATGCTTTTCTTCCGCTCTGCCAATCAATCCTCTGATTACTCTCTTAACTGTTTCATCAGCGGCCGATGATTCCAGGTAAACTTCAGCCATATTCTTGCATTCGTCAAGCATCGCCCCCAGCGGGTCTGCCGGCTTAATCATGAATCCTGCATCCGCAGTACTGCATTTATGTATATCTGCAAATATTGCAGCTGCCTTGCACATGTCCGTCTTATAGTTAAGCGGTAACCCTCTCAGATACTGCATTACAAGTACGCCATGGGGCAATATATCTTTGTTATCATCCATGAAAAATACCTTTGGTGTTCTTCCGGTCTTTTCAAGCACCTTAAGTGCCATATATTCATATTCTATCTGGTTTTTCAGATTCATTTGGCTTGCAGTATTTACTCTGAATACATAGCATATGCCTGAGTCTGGATGTATAAAGGTATAGTTGATATTGTATTCTCCCCTTGCAAGAGGCGTAAGCACCATTTCTCCAGTACGCTTTATATTCATCCCGTCCCTGAAACGTGCACTGTTAATATAATCATTCAATAATGACTCCGTAATCTCCATATTCCACTTCACCTTCAAATTCCAGTATGCCTGCCGCAGTAAGAAATCTTCTGGTGTGATCAGGTATACTGCATGCTTTCTTTCTACTCATATTTATCATATACTGAAGATCCGTGTATGTATCTATATCATACAATTCATCAATTATAGAACAATTTATTCCCAATGCTTTGATACGCAGCAATGTGTTCTCATATACAGTATTTACTCCATAAAAGGTATTTTCAAATACCTCATCATGTGGTTCTTTCATACCTATAAGATAAAAACCGCCGTCAAGCGCCGGGCCTACTACCATTTTACTGCTTTCCAGCGAATTAAATGCCTTGCATAATACTGCATCTGATATAGTCGGAATATCAGTGCCGATAAGTACGCATTTTTCATAGCCTTTGGCCAAACTTTCATTTATAGCATGAGCCATCCTGTCGCCCAAGTTTCCGTCCACCTGCAGCCTTAGCTCCGTTTTGTTTCCCAATATTGTCCTCATCAAATATTCATATTTGCCGGGTGTATAATATACAAACACATCCGCCTCAACCTTCAGGGCTGTTTCATATATGTCTTTTATAAAGCATGTATGAAGCATTGCACACTGTTCCGGGGTCATATGGGTCTGCAGACGCGTCTTGGTCTTGCCTGGTATGGGAACCCTGGTCATCATAATAAGTGCATTTTTCATTTATTACCTCACATTTTTATAAATTCTGTATAATTCCTCAGGGCTCTTGCCCATCCAATACATTATCTTCATTTTATGCATTAAAAGTATAGTTCTTAGTATACCGCCCTTCTCGAATCTTCTGGCTGATGTTACAATAGTATCTCTCAATTGCTTGGTCTTTCCTGCTTTCCTAAGCCTGAGTGAAAACTCCAGATCTTCCATGATTGGAATTTCTGCGAATCCACCCATAGCCTGAAATATATCTCTCCTGATGAAAAGCCCCTGGTCCCCGAATATGATACCAAATAGTCTAGCTCTCAGGTTTGACAGATGGGCTATAACCGAAAGCAGCCAATGCTTCCTGTCAAATTTCATTGTAAAGCAGCCGCCTGCAAAACCGCCTTCAACAGCTCTCTGAACATTTACAAGTGCATCACCGGCAAGGAGGCTGTCGCAATGCAGGAACAGAAGTATATCACCGCTGGCAAGTTCTGCTCCTATGTTCATCTGCTTCCCCCTCCCCTTCTCCGAGCTAGCCGTCATACAACCGGAAGGTATAAGCTCAAGTGTGTTGTCTGTGCTTCCTCCATCGACAAATATGATTTCCCCGCACCCCTCAAGTTTTTGAAGCATATCTGCCAGATTACGTATGTTACCCGCTTCGTTCACTACCGGGACTATAATCGAAACTTTCATGTTACCCCCTGCAGACCAAATATATAAATCAATTAGAAGTTTTATAAAAATGACTCCTAAAGTATTGCTATTTTAATGATACCACGCATATTCAAAAACAACTATAGAATATATCTATACATCCACAATCGGTTATTAAAAAGTCAAATACACAGGCCCATTTTTCATTGGAAAAATAACAAAAAGTCCGTATTTGAGTTCTCATTATCAAATACGGACTTTCTTCATCACAGCCCCAGGAGGTATATTCAGGAAAACACTTTGCCCTGTTTCATATCCCATCTCATTCAGGGTAAGAACACTTAAATCTGCACTGTTTACCATGACGGTGTAAACCACCTTTTCTCCCAAATAGATCTTCTTTTGAATCTCTCCCCGTACACAGCTGCCATTATCTTCTTTACACATGGCAATAGACTCAGGTCTAACTGCATATGTAAGATTCTGATCCGTACCATCATCCTCAAATTCAAGTCCAATACGTGAATAGAACCTGTTGTTCTTTCTATAGCCTTCTAAAAGGTTCAGATCCCCCATAAACCTTGCGACGAACAAGTTAACCGGACGTTTATATACTTCTTCCGGCGTACCGCACTGCACGGATTTGCCATTGTGCAGAATCAATATCTTATCAGAAAGCTGCATTGCTTCCTTCCTGTCGTGGGTCACCATTATAGTTGTCATGTGCATCTTCTGCTGCAGTTCCTTGATAAACCCGCACATCTCATCTCTTAAATTTGTATCCAGGCTTGAAAAAGGTTCATCCAATAGTACCACCTTAGGCTCTGTGACTAGTGCCCGGGCAATCGCCACCCTCTGCTTCTGGCCTCCCGATAATTCATGGGGATATCTGTTTTCCATACCTATCAGCTGAACTAAGTCAAGGTATTCCAATGCAGCATTTCTTCTCTTTTTCTCTTCTACCCCCTTCATTTTCAAGCCGAACTCAACATTACCCATAACATTAAGATGCGGAAAAAGTATATAATCCTGAAACACCATGGAAACATTGCGTTTTTGAGTAGGAATATGAGAAATATCCTTTTCATCCAGTATAAGCCTGCCGCTATCTTGCATTGCAAGACCTGCGATGGTCCTAAGCAGGGTAGTTTTCCCACAGCCTGATTCTCCCAAGATACTCATGAAACTGCCTTTTTCAATTTGCAGGCTGACTTTATCCAGTACCTTTTTCTTTGAATAGCTTTTTTCTATTTCTTCAACAATCAAATAACACATGTTTTCCACCTATAAATTAATATAATTTGCATCCTCTTTATTATCGCCCAGATATTTTTCTATCAGAAAGGTAGCGGCCATGGCAGTTAGGATGAAAACCAGGCTATACACAGAAATTTCAGTTCTGTTTCCACTTTGCATAATAGGAAAAAGCAGTATGGGAAGAGTCTTCACTGTACCCCCTCCTATAAGGAAGGTCAGCAGGTATATGCTGAAGGACACTATGAATACAAGAATCGAAGAAAGTGAAACCGCCGTCCTCATATTTGGCATATATACATATCTTACAGTGTCAAAAGTGCTGGCACCCAATACTGCAGCCTGTTCTTTCAAGCCCTTTCCCAGTAAATCAAAATTATAGGTCAATATCTTGACGGCATAAGGAACCGTCATTATCAAATGGCTAAGTATAACTCCAAGATATGTATCAGTAAGGCCTAACTTCAGAAATACAAGGTGAAGTCCTATTGAAATGCTTATTGACGGCAGTATCAGCGGCATGAGCAGCATTACCCAAATTAATGCCTTGCCTTTAAAAGCATATTGTGATATTGCATATGCGGCAGGTATGCTAATAACAACAGTTAAAACCGTCACAGCCATGGATATGCATAAACTCACTGCAACCGAGCCCAGAAACTGGTCCTGTCCGAACACCCGCTGCCATGTATGCAAGGAAAGCTCCCCTGGGAATACGGCCGGCCATGGAAGCCTATCAGTGAATGACCACAGTATTAAGAACAGCAATGGGATAAATATACATGCCCCCAAGGTTATTAAAATAATTCTTTTCATACCCGCTCCAATCATAATATCCAAATATTCAAGTAATTTTCTTCAGCTTTGCCATTGCATCCAACGATTTACTGTACACAAACAAAGCCAATATGCATATCAAAGTAATAAGCATGTTTAAAGCCATTGTTTCAGGCCTATTTTTAAGGTCCGGCGACAGGTAGCTTATGTAACCCAGTACAGGCAGCGCCTTTGGATATGATGGACCTATAAGGAACGGCACTTCAAATGCACCAAAATTGAAAGCGAAAAGCATTGCAAAGGTTGAAATTATTGTTGGAAAACTTAGAGGCATCATCACATTCATAATATACTGAAGTTCTCCGGCCCCAAGATTATATGCAGAAGCATGAAATTTACTGCCCACTGTTTTCATTGTTGTATAGAACACCAATGCTGCAAAAGGGGCTTCCTTCCACACGTAAGCAGCTATTATGCCAATGCCTTGCCTGTCCAAAACCAGCTGTGGAAACGCTTCCTGTCCGTCCAGCAGCCGGAACACTCCAATTATTCTTGAAAATTCGCCGCTCTGTGACAGCATGAGAAAAGCCATAAATGCAGCCGTGAAATGCGGTATAAGGAGGGGAAGCCTTATAAGCTTATGAATAAATGATTTCTCATTGCTCTTAGTCAATGCGTAGGCAACGATATAACCGATTATTACAGCCAAGACTGTGGAAACCAGTGCTGTTTGCATTGAAAAAACAGCAGAGTCCCAAAAAGACTTTTCCATAAGTACAGCTGCATAAAATTTAAGTGTAACAGTACTTAAGCCAAGAGCAGGAATATACCCAAGGCTTTCAATTAATATTATGAAAATTGAAAATACCAATGGCAGTATAAACAACACTGCCAGAGGAGCAAGCAAAAAGTACGGAACTACTTTATCATTGAGCATACAGATTATTTATTCTCCTCTGCCACATTTTTCGTCCATAATTCTTCTATTACCGGTACATGCTTTGATGGTATCTCCGGTACTCTATGCCCTGCAAGCTCCTGCTGGCCTAAAGTCACGCTGCCGAGATCCAGGTCGGAAAGTTTTGTTTTCTCTTCGCCGATGAGCTTTGCCGGGTCAAACACAGGCAAGTCTCCCCAATTCTCAGGATCCAACTTGGAAAGTTGGGCATCAAAGCTTACAAGGAAATTTGCCACTGCCATGGCACCTTGTTTATTTGCTGCGTTAAGCGGAATAGCAAGGAAATGAGTATTGCTTATAGTACCTTCCTCCAACACAAAAGTCTTTGTACCCTTGGGGAATGTCCCCTTTATAACTTCTCCGGAAGGCTTTAGAGGCATATATGTCATGGTCATAAGCACCTCGCCATCAGCAAACATGGCATCCAGCTGTCCTACGGTTGACGGATATGTCTTGCCTTCTCTCCATAAATAAGGCTTCATACTATTCAGGAAATCCCACGCAGGCTGAAGCTTGCTGCCGATTTCCTTTTCCGATATATCCATATACTGTTGATAACCGCCTGTAGTCATATACATCACATTTCTGACAAAAGCACTTCCTGTAAAGTCGGGTGGAGCAGGGTAGGTGAATTTGCCAGGGTTCTGCTTGATAAAAGCTTTCAACTCCTTCAGATTCTTCGGAGGATTCTTTATTTTGCTACTGTCATATACAAATACGAATTGGGCTCTCCCATACGGTACCTCATAGCCTTCTGTCGGGTAACCGAAATCCAATGTATTGTCAGGCGTACCGGCATTTATATATTTGTTGTAGTTGGGCAGCTTGTCGGCAAAGGGTCCGTACAGCATCCCATTTTCCTTTGCTGTGTAAAAATTCTCTCCGTTTATCCAAAGCAGGTCTATGCTTCCCTTTTTCTTACCAGCCTGTTTCTCACTGGCAAGTTTATACATAAAATCCTCTGCATTCATGGGAACCATATTAATAGTGATACCATAATCCTTTTTAACACACTCTGCTGCATAGCCGGTTACCCAACTGTTGATTTGTGTATCTCCCCCCCACATGTAAAAGTTTACAGCGGTTCCTTTTGAGGTGCTCATTATTTCATCCCAAGACATATCCTTAAGGTTTGCTTCTGTATCGCTGCCTTTATAAGAACAACCTGATGCTAAAATTGTAAGTACGAATATTACCGCTAAAACAAGTACATACTTCTTATTCATCTGATATCCCTTTCAATTTCTTTTACAGTGATTTTTGCCTGTATGTCTTTGATTGTAATTCTTTTTTTGACAAAATAAGACACAACACAAAGTGCAATCAGCAACAATACGGAACAAATAAATTTCCAAGAGTAAACATCCAAAGCCTTGTCTCCAAGGTTCGTATATACCAATACTCCGGGTATTATACCGAAAATGGTAGCAGCTATGAAGTCCTTGTACTTTATCCTTGAGAGACCTGCTCCATAGCTTATGATATCAAAAGGTATCAGTGGTATTAACCGTAATACAAGTATAAAAAGAAAGCCTTGCTTTTCTACTCCACCTTCAAACCACTGCGCTTTATGCTTTGTCAATCTTTCAACCACATTCCTGCCTAAATTTCTGGAAATATAGAAAGATAAAGTACCTCCACATGCGGCACCTATTATTGTGTAAACGGTTCCCCAGAACAAACCAAAAACCGCTCCCCCTGCAACTGCCAGTATGGAATCCGGAAAAAGAGTCAGCGGAACCAATGTGAACATTATGATATATATAACAGGAGCCAGTGCTCCAAACGAGAGGATGTACGCCTTAACATCCTCCAGCGTGCTATTCTTATAGAGGCCGCTTATGTTGCATATCAGTATCAGTGCAGCCAAAGCAGCAGATATAAGTAGCAGCTTCTTTCTTTTCATATAATCACTTCTTATACTTATTTGAACGCTTAGTCTGTATAAATAGCCATAAATAAGATAGCATATAACGGTTGTTCATAGAACATATTTTATCAATTCGAGGCCTTAAAACAATATGTTATAATTACTCTGGTATATAATGTGAAATTATATTTGGGGGTTTGGTTGTCCAATGGAAAGGAAAAAACGGAATTTTTTATTAAAGATAGGTATTTTAGCTGTTTTTAGTTTGAGTTACTTATTTATGAAACCTTTGCATAATGCAATCAACCAAGCGTTTTTCATGCTTAGAATGGTAAACGTGGATGCCATAAAAGGATACATACTGTCTTTTGGGATCTGGGCTCCAATCATATCCTTTTTGCTGATGGTGTTTCAGTCGGTTATTGCTCCGCTGCCAGCCTTTGTCATAACCTTTGCTAACGCCGGTCTGTTCGGCTGGTGGAAAGGTGCGGTACTTTCATGGTCCAGTGCAATGGTCGGAGCAGTATTATGCTTCTATATAGCAAGGTTTTATGGCCGAAGCGTGGTTGAAAAGCTTACAAGCAAGTATGCACTTGAAAGTGTGGATGTCTTCTTCGATAAATATGGCAAATATGCGATACTGGTTGCAAGACTGCTTCCATTTGTGTCCTTTGATATTGTCAGTTATGCAGCAGGTCTGACATCAATGAGCTTCTGGTCTTTCTTCTGGGCTACAGGGCTGGGGCAATTACCGGCAACTATTGTGTATTCCTATGTAGGCGGCATGCTTACAGGCAGCGTAAAAACCTTTGTAACGGGGCTGCTTGTCCTGTTTGCATTAAGCATATTGATTTTCATGATGAAGAAAATCTGGCAGGAAAAGAACAAAATATAAATGGTGCCGGTCTGTCATATCAACTTACCTGGAAATAAGCTAACAAGTTGACAGACCGGCACCACAAATTACCACCTGCAGTTCGGTTTACATAAACCGTAAAGAATTCTATAATATTCTTAGGGTAGGAGGTAGCACAGTGAATATAGTTCAGAGAAAGCTTATATATAATGAAACAGATATACACCTGATCGCCTGGGACGGAAAACCATGCTTCATAGTATCCGAGATTTCCAAAGCGCTGGATGGTGTCAACAAAGAGGATATAGCACTATTTCTCCGTAAAAACAGTGTATCTGTGAAGGGTGTGGATTATGACATACTGCAGGATGAAAATTCGAGAAGACTCAGGAGCCTTTTGGAGGAAAGCGGAGTAGTGAAAAGATTTGCTAAGGTCACACTGATATACTTCGGCGGACTGCGCAAATACTTTGACTTCAGGAGAATTATTCAAGTCAAGGATTTCAGAAATTTTCTAATCAAAAGCAAAGTAAACCTGGATGAGCCCTCAATATATGAAGTACCATTGCCAAACACTGCAGCCAGTCGGCAGGACACGGATATGCAAATTCCTAATATATCACCTAAAGCAGCAAAAGAAGACCCGCAAACCGATATTATCAGTTATATGGGATATTCCGAATTCTACAAGCATATAGCATTCATGGAGGACTTCGTCAACTCAATAAACAAACTGAACATCCCGCCCGATAAATCAGTTGCTTTTACGGTAGATATGGTTAAATTCCTCGAGGACAACGGCCTGCAGCCGCAGAAGCTGCTGTCGCAGATTAAAAAATGGATAATATAAATGATGTGGTCTGCCGACTTGGCAGCTTATGCAGAAATAAGCTATCAAGTTGATAGACTATTTTCTAATGTTTTAAACTGTTTATTTTAAATATACTTCTAATAAACAATTGCATAATAAAAGCCTTGATTTTCAAGGCTTTAACTATTATCAAAAAAATGGTGCATCTAGGGGGAGTCGAACCCTCGGCACACGGCTTCGGAAACCGCTGCTCTATCCAACTGAGCTATAGATGCACGTTTATACAATTTATGGTGCGCCCAGAGGGATTCGAACCCCCGACCCACTGATTCGAAGTCAGCCACTCTATCCAGCTGAGCTATGAGCGCACAAATCAGCCAGTGCAGAGCAAATTTGCAAAACGAACTGACTGGTTAAGCAAATCTCAAACTATATTATACACATGTTTTCATCATAATTCAAATGGTTTATAAGCTTTACCCTGCCATTTTATTCATCTCTCAAGACCTCACAAAAGGATTTTTATCAACAATGACATGCAAAATCATTTACAGTCTCTAAGCAGGCAGGTTTCAGTATAAAATATATTATATGTATATTTTTCAAATTTTATATTTTGTTTTTCAGTATATACTGCTTTAATTCATCCAATGCCTCTATTACTTCATTAGAGTATAAGTCCATCTCTCTGAACGCTTCTTCAGCCTTTAACATGTTTTTTGAAGCAACCGCAAGCACAGATTCCTTTGCCCATTCATGCAATAACTTATGCGGCTTTTCGATTTTTGCAAAAATAGCATTATCCTTGAATATTTCTTTGCCTGAACTGTAATACCACCTGCCAAGTCTGCAATCCATAGGGTTTCCGACCACATTTTTATCTATTGTTTCATAACCTAACAGCATGTTATAAACACGCCATCTTAAATTCAGATGATCGGTCTTGGCTAAATCTATAATATCAATTGACTCAAGCCTGTTTGTATCTTGAATCATACCTAGTCTTATTTGGTTATTCAGCTTGCTGACCTTAAAGATTCCCTGTCCGGTTTCATTGCAGGTGTTCAGTATATTGCCTGCCGATTGGGACAACTCGGTTGCTTTGCCTGTAAATTCCTCGATTACTGCAGTTTGCTCCTGAGTGTTTGCAGCAATTTGAGTCGCTTCACTATTTAGTTGTTCTACCGCTTCAACAACCTTCTTGTTTGCAGCAATCACTTGATTCACGAGATCATTCCCTGTTTCGAGCTCAGCCGCAGTCTTGCTGGTTTGTGCTACAGCTTTTGACATCTCATTGCTTAAATCCTGTATGCTGCTTTGAATATCGCCTATCGAAGATTTTGTATGCTCAGCCAGCGTTCTAACTTCTGAAGCCACTACGTTGAAGCCTTTTCCTTGTTCTCCGGCTCTTGCAGCCTCTATAGCGGCATTTAGAGCCAGCAAATTAGTCTGATCGGCTATTTCCCTTATGATGTCCACTATTTGGTTGATTTGCTGCATTTTGCTTATGAGAATATCCATATCCTTGCTTAAGTTTTTCATTGACTCAAAAGACTTCTGAACAAATGAAAAGGCAGCCAGCATATCTGCATTAGACTTAGATGTAATATCCAGCGTATCGCTTACAAGATTCGCTACGTTTTGTATACGGGCTGAGACATCTTCAATTGAAGCACTCATTTCCTCACTGCTGGCAGTTATTGAGCATGCTGCATCATTTTGTACCCTGGCCTCACTTATCATATCCTTTACATAAGTCATTTCTGTGATAAATCCCAGAATTTTATTTACTTCCAGCATTTTATTCTTCTTTTCCGAATATATTGCGTCAACCATTTTATTCCAAGCTGCTGCCAATGTTTCATCTCCCAGCTTGGACTTGTCGGCCGGCACGTATTTTCCTGCTTCGGCTTCTGAAAATAAATGAAATAGCTCCTGTAGGTTTATATTCGTTTTTTCTGCATTGTTATTGCTTCGCTTTAATTCTTTAAGCCCCTTAAACATGAATATCCCTCCTGTATTATAATGAAATCTTCAGTCTTGATAAGTTCGCAATACTAAACCGAATAATATGCACACGGCAAGTTTATATTATGTTAAAGGTTCCGAACAGATATACCCAGATGAATATTGTTACTATTGACGTAACGGAAGTAGTTATTACAATCTGCCCTGCAAGCTCTCCATCCGCATCCATTTCTTTTGCCATAGTAAACGACGCGATAGCTACAGGCGATGTCATAACACCAAGCAGTGCCACCATTTCTTCATTTTCAATACCTAAGTTATATGCTATATAAAATACGACAGCAGGAATTATTAAAAGCTTCCCCAGCGCCACGACAGCAAGGTATTTTGCATTTTTAAAAAGCATTTTAAAGTCAAATGTACCTCCCAGCACTATGAAGGCCAATGGTGTTGTGACTTTGGACATGCTTTCCAGAGGAGACAAGATAAGACCGGGAAGCTTTATACCAACGAATATGAATAGAAACGCCAGTGTAGAAGCTATGATAGTCGGGTTCGTGACAATACCCATCAGTACTTTCTTTATATTCACCTTCCCGCCACGGAACATTTCAAGAACAGTAACTCCAAGTATATTAAACAGGGGAATCAGATATGCGGACAATAGTGAAACAAGCCCGATATGGTCATCTCCGTATATCGATGCAACAATAGGTATAGCAAACAGAATGGAGTTTCCTCTGACCAATCCCTGTATCATCACGCTGCATTTCGCTTTATCCCTTACAAGCTTAGGCATTATAAGAATAGAGAGTATAAAAAACGCGATTATAATTATATATAACAGCAAAATCAGGAATAGATTATCTTTGTTAAGTGCTTCTTTAATGTCCATTTTATATATGTTCAGAAACAGCAATATGGACATAAACACTCTAAATATCAATTTATTCATAATATCTAATGAGTGATCGTCTACCCAGTTTTTTCTCTTCATTATATAGCCTGCTACCATCATAAAAAACAATGGGAAAACAACATTGATTGCAAGTGTTAAATCATTCATATTATTTCATTTCCTTTAAGTATAATCAGCTGCGGTTTATCAATGCAGTTTATCTTCTGTAAATCAACATGTATAAATCGAAAAATCCCCACTCCGCAAGCTTTAAACCCTGTGAACATTAAAAAATACAAAATTAACACTGCCGGATACCCATGCAAACGCTAGTCATTGTAAAGGCAGCATTTGCAGCAGATATTCGACAGTGTAATATACCTAGACTTACCTTTAGGATACTGTTTGAATATAATAAATGCTATTCAACAGTAAGGCAAGTTTCTCAAACATATTTGGCTCTTAGTTGTTTATAAAGACTCTGCCTTATTTTTTTTCGCTTTAATCTCTATAAACAAGACTGCAGCTGTTATAACTGCACCAATTACATTAGCTATAATCGGTCTCGGCATGATTAACATTATTGCAGATGCACTGAGCAGAATTCTGCTTATTACTGACAATTTAACCTTAAACCATCCTCCAAGCCCGATAGCCAGTACCACGCAGCCAATCAATGCTGTTATTAATACTATTGTGATTTTTCCGATTTCACCTGACAACAGCAATTCCGGAGAGTATGCAAAAATAAATGGAATAATAAATCCGGCAACTGCCAGCTTCATTGCTTCAAAACCTGTTTCCCACATTCCTGAACCGGCAATTCCAGAAGCTGCAAAGGTGGAAAGTGCAACTGGTGGTGTTATTGTAGAAAGCGCACCAAAGTACAAGATGAACAGGTGGGCTCCCATCTGAGAAACACCCATTTCCACAATAGCCGGAGCAACCAATATTGCAAGAACCATATAAGCTGCAGAAGTCGGCAATCCCATACCAAGCAACAGACTTGTAAGCATCGCAAGAATTAATGCGATAATTAAATGACCGTTAGACAAGTCAACGATTATACCGCTTATTTTTAATCCAAGGCCTGTCATGTTCAGGATACCCATTACTATACCTGCCAGGAGACATGCCGCTGCGATAGGTGCAATGCCTGATGCCGCTTCCTTCAGTGCCTGGGCAAACCGTTTCAGATTCATATTCTCACGGTTTTTTATAAAGCCAATCACTAATGAGACAAGGATTCCGAAGAATCCGGACTTTTGCGCACTGTATCCGCTTATCAGCATACCCATCAGTACAACTAGCGGAACAAGATAAATCCATCCTTCCTTCATTATCTTGCCTGGTTTTAAACGTTCATTTTCGGGAGTAATCGGTACTTGTTTCTTGTTTGCTTCCACATACACCGACATGGATAAGGTTACATAATAAAGTATAGCTGCCGGAAATGCTGCTAATGCTATTTTCCCATACTCAATTCCTGTCATTTCAGCCATCAAAAATGCCACAGCTCCCATTACCGGCGGCATAATTTGGCCTCCGTTGGAGGCAACTGCCTCAACAGCTCCTGCAAAAGCGGGCTTGAATCCAACCTTTTTCATTAATGGAATGGTAAATGTACCTGTTGTCACTACATTTGCCGCCCCTGATCCGTTGATAGTTCCCATCAGCATGCTGGAAAAGACTGCCGCCTGTGCTGGGCCTCCACGCACTCTGCCTGTTAATGCAAATGCGATATTAACAAAGAATTCTCCGGCACCTGTCATATCCAAAATTGCTCCGAACAGCACGAATAGGAATATAAATTGTGCTGAAACATAAAGAGTTTGCCCATACAATCCATCGGATGAAGTGTATAAATAAGGAGCGATCCTTGATAATGTAAATTTTACTGTTTTGAA
>CAZUGK010000064.1:0-11910 GCA_964619815.1 uncultured Clostridiaceae bacterium
TGAATTCACCGCTTTTAACCTTATTCAAAGCATACTCCCGCAGTTCTATAGCGCCCTCATTGAGCTGCTTTTTCTTTTCCATACTCCTTATATCACCTTCAACAGCCTTGCTCACCGGGTAATAGCAGAATACTCCTGTAGGGTTATCCAGCAATTGCAGCTGTACTTCATTGCTTAAAAGGCCATTTATAAATTCATAAGCAAGCTCCAGCTCTTTGCCGTTCCTGTTCACAAGAAATCCCCATGTGATCAGGTCGGGCTTGTAAGGGTCCTCATCATTAAACCTTGGCAGCACAGCCAGGTTATCCCACTTAAGCATATAATCATTATTCTCTGATACAAGTATATTGCAATGGTCCTCCTTCTTCATATTCCTCAGGCTGATGTCCGTGTATTCCTCGGATAGCAAAAATTTTGCTCCTTCCTGAAATTCTTCAGACTGCTCATCAAATATCAGGTTATAGTAGTTCTTATATGAATAGTCTCTATTCAGCAAGTATTTTCCCGAATATATCTCATCCCTTATGTTTTTTATAGATTCTTTCATTTCCTGTGTGTTTATATTTGCTTTGTTACTCTCATTATCAAAAATATTCAGTCTGTTTAAATACTTGCCAGTGATATCGGAAAACTCAATTCTTGTAAAAGGTCTTTCTGCTTCAGCCAGCCATCTCTCCCTAATCGTGTAGTATTCATGCTTCGTCCAATCCAAATCAGGCTCCGCTATGTTCAATTCCTCCAGGACCTTCTTGTTAAGGACAGTGCCCATATATGCCATACCAACCGGTACATAGTACGCTTCACTTCCCATTAAAGTATCATATACCCTCTCAAGATTAGGTATTTTACCCCTTAAGTCAACTGCCGCTTTTTCTGTTACCAATGCATTCATATCGTACCAATTGCAAAGTATAAGCTCTGCTCCGTCCTTCTTATGCAGTATGGCTGCAAGCTTTTCAAAATAGTCCTCCCTGCCCTTTTCACCAAACGCATCGCCTATGGCTGTATAGTTTACCTTCACCCCATATTCATTTTCAAACCTTCTCCTGTATGAGGATAAAAAATCACTATCCTTAACGGGATCACTTCCAGGTATGATAATAGAAATCTCAGGCTTTCCCTTGCCAGGCTCAGGATTGATAACCTTGCTTGCTGTATTGCTGCTTAATGCAGGTCCGGTACATGAAGATACTTGTACTGATAATAAAGTTATCAGCATTATTAAGCTCAATCTTCTTACCATACTCTATCCTCCTTCAGACTTTACTTCCATGTCTCACTCATTCAGCCATATGTTGTATCTATCCTCCAAACCTTTAAGTTCTCTATCCAATTCTTCATCAGAATATTGTTTATCTGTAAATATATATCTGGAAAGGTCCTGTAGAAGCATCTCAGCAAGCTTCAATTCCCTTTTGTCGGTTTTACTCCATATATTACAATTACCGTCCCTTATTTGCTCCAATGCATACTTTTTTAGCTCCACTGCCCTTTTCTCCGGTTTGTCTTGAGCTTCTTTCTCCTCTATATTCTTTTCAATATCCTTATTAACCGGATAAAACTTATATAAATCAGTTTTGTACAACTCTAACTGGGTTTCGTTATTAAGAAGGCCGTTTATATATTCGCAGGCAAGTTCAATATTCTTACTTCTCCTATTTACCATAAAGCCATATGTGTCAAGGTGTTGAGCATAATCGCCGTATTGAGGCACTGCAATAGCGTCATAGCTTCGCATTTCAGAACTGCTCCTATCAGCTCTCAGGAGGCTCATTAACCCGGTCTTTATATGGTTATTCTTATTTTGCTGATACAGCTCAAAGTCCCAGATTCTTTCCTCTGACTTGTCTTCAAAAAGTTTGTTATAGTAGTTATTAAGGGTGTAACCCTTCTCCCGCTTGTATTTGGGGGATAAAACCTCATTTCTTATATCTGAGATCCATTTTTTCACTTCCGGTGTATTTATATTTACATGCTTATTCCCACTGTCGAATATATTCAGATATTTTTCAAAGCCAAATACAATATCACCAAATTCAAATAGG
This sequence comes from uncultured Clostridiaceae bacterium, assembly GCA_964619815.1. Taxonomy (GTDB): domain Bacteria; phylum Bacillota; class Clostridia; order Lutisporales; family Lutisporaceae; genus BRH-c25. The sequence continues at coordinate 2,046 of CAZUGK010000064.1, forward strand.
GTAAAGTATATACTGTTTTTATTCTCAGCTAGCCACCTATCTCTAATCTCAAAATAATCCTTTCTGGTCCAGTTCAAATCCGGCTCTCCAAGCCCTAAACTCTTCAGTGTACTCCTTTTTATTGCATAAGAATAATAATTCATAGCTATAGGCACATAGTATACTTCATCTTTTATAAGACCGTCATATACCTTATCAAGGTTGGGGATCCGGCCTCTAACCTCAGCTACCACCTTTTGATCTATCAGCCCGTTCAAATATAAGCCGTTTGTAAATATCAAATCCGGGGCAGTTTCTGTAACCAGTTCTACAGCAAACTTCGTCTCAATTTTTTCCATGTCCGTTAAGTCTATATTATCACCTACCATGAGATCTTCCTGAGCAAACCTCACCTCTACACCATAATTTCTCTCAAATGCCTCATTGTAGTTTGTTACATACATATTCTCTGTAAGAGGGCGACAATCTCCTTTATGACATAGAATAGTCAGTGTTGGTTTTTCATTGGCAGATCCAGGGGTAACAATATCCTGTGAAGCACTGCTTGTTTTGTAGTCCACTGCACATGAGACAAGCTGAAATACCATAGCCAGTATAAGTATGGCAGCAAGTATCCTTTTCACCATCTTAACCTCCCCTCCTCCTCAAGCCATATTATATCTTACAGGTGTAAATATCTTCTAAAAAAGTGTAAAAAAAGTTTAAAGATTAATTTAGCGGCAGTAAAATGCCGCTAATCACTAAACTCAATTAAAAACTCAGTACCTGCCTTGGGTTTGCTTTTAACACTTATGCTCCAGCCGTGAAGCTCAATTATTTTCCTGACTATGTACAAACCGATGCCGCTGCCGCCTGTATCCCGCCTTCTAGACTTGTCAGCCCTGTAAAATATATCAAATATGTAAGGTAAATCCTTCTCATCTATCCCTATGCCATTGTCACATACCTTCAAATATGGCTTCTCTTTTCTATCACAGGTTATTTTTATACTTCCATTATCCTTTCCGTATTTAATAGCGTTATCTATGATATTTATCAGAACTTCTCTAAGCATGCCTTTATCTGCTGGCACCACTATTTCCTCAGAAAAGATGACCTCCAGTTCAATCTCCTTTTGCTTTAGAAGAGGAGCAAAAAGCTTTGTTATTGATTCCACTTCTGCGCAAAGCATAACCTTCTCTCTCTTAAGCTCCAGCTCCTCCAATCTTGTAACTGTAAGTAGAGACTTGACCAGAAGAGAAAGCCTGTCCATTTCACTATTGATATCTCCCAGATACTCTTTATAAACTGATATATCATTATTTCCATCTATCAATGATTCAATCAATGCTTTAATAGAAGTAAGGGGGGTTTTCAGTTCGTGGGACACATCACTAATGAACCTTCTTCTATTTGTATCAACCCTGTATAGCTCTTCACTCATTTTGTTGAAGGTTTCAGCCAGCTTTCCTATCTCATCCGCTCTTTGTATGTCAACCTTTGTATCAAGCTTTCCCTTCAATATCTCCTCTGAAGCTATTGTCAGCTTTTCAACAGGACCCGATATCCTTTTCCCGAAGACATAGGACAGAACAATCGCCAATATAGCTGCTAAAAGTGATATAGCTGCAGCTTGATTTCTCAACTCCCTAATATCCTCAAACAGCCGGTCAACATAAGTTGAAATAAGCACAAGGCCTGCACTGGTCCTGTTTTGTGCTATAGGTACTACAACTGTCATAATATGCCGGTTGTCCTCAATATAATACCCTATGGCCTTCTGCTTCTTTGCCATAACCTTCTTTACTTCATCGTTTGAAACATATTTACCGATGTAGTAAGTATAATTATCTGCCAGTACCTTGCCTTCACCGGTCAAGACCAGTACCCTTCCCTCAATGCCCCTGCTGTTCTCTCTTATGGCACCGTTCAAGGTCATGGTGTCCTCCAGCTTATCCTTTGCGATATTAGCAATTATATTTGCATACTGCACATACTTGTCTTCGTTCTTAGCTATCTGGTTCTCTTGATAGGTATATATAAGAATCACATTGAGCAGAGCAATTGTTACAATTATTATTAATCCATAAGTAAAAGCCATTGTCAGACTTATTTTTCTGAACATCATACATTTTCCCTTCTGAAATAATACCCCGCTCCCCATTTAGTCCTTATATACTGGGGGTTTGACGGATCATCCTCAATTTTCTCCCGTAAATTGCTTATATGCACATCCACAGTTCTGGTATCACATATGAATTCATTCCAAACGATTTCAAACAGCTTCTCCCTTGTAAATACACGTCCCGGACTCCTAATCAGAGTATGAAGCAAATCAAACTCCTTGGCTGTAAGCGGAACTTCTCTATCCCTTTTATATAATGACCTGCATGTAATATTCAGCTTGAGGTCACTTGTCTCAATCCTTTCATCATTATTTCCCTTCATGCCATAGCGGCGGTAAACTGCATTAATCCTGGCTATCAACTCTCTTGTATTAAAGGGCTTGGTTACATAATCGTCTGCACCAAATTCTAAGCCAAGTATCTTATCAATATAGTCATCCTTTGCAGTGAGCATTATTATGGGTATATCCATAGTCTGACGAATTGTTTTACATAGTGTCATTCCATCGATTTCCGGCAGCATCAGATCCAGCACTATGAGTTCGACATTATCACTGCTTATAACCTCCAGTGCTTGTCTCCCATCATAAGCTGCGAATACTCTGAATCCATTCTGCTCCAGGCTGTGCTTTAAGCCCTTTACAATCATTTTTTCATCGTCTACTATAAGAATATTCAATTTTTGACTCCCCCTCACATAGCAAAGTTTAACTATATGTTCCATAAAATAATATAATTTCCTTTTCTAGGTGTATATTCATTACATCAGTCACTCACTATTATAAATTTAAAATGTAAAGATTCTGTAAAAAGTTGTTAATAAATTAAAAAGATGTGGAGTTAATAATCCACACCTTTTATTATTTAACTATTTTAAGCTTAACCTCATGCTGTTCAACCACTGCTTTGAGCTTTTCAACGTCTCTTCTCAGTTCGTATATAGCCTCTGTATTCTGCTTATATCCATCAAAAAGCGCATCAAATTTGCTTTCCGCTTTGTTCTCAAACCGGAATAGTGCACCCTCCAGTCTTCTAATGTCATCCTTGGTAGCCATACCTAAAAGATCATCCTTTGTAGCCATACCCAAGAGATCATCCTTTGTGGCCATGTTGGCAATATCGTCCTTCGTCGCCATAATAGCTTTCATATCTATAATTTCATTATGTAGTTGAGACAGTAAATCAAGCACCTTTTCCTCCATACCTCTCACCCCTATCAATATTATATCAGAATATCAGCATGATTATCCAGATTATAATTTAGTCTGCCTGCCCATTATACCCAGTACTGTTACGACATAAGATATTATAGAAAGCACTGAAATTAATGCGATCTCAAGCTTGAATATAATTCTCTGTCTTGCCTTTCTTACTACTAGCATATTCTTAATAAGCTTAAGCTCCTGCTCTATATCCTCTACTCTCTGATACCTATCCTCCGGATTATCTTCCATACACCTGGCAATTATTCCATTGACCCGTGCCGCCATCTTATCTTTTCGTAGCCCCACAACATCATTCCTCACTTTGGGTAACCTGTCATACAGCAATTGGTACATTGTTGCACCAAGGTTGTATATATCTGTCCTTTGGTCCGTCTTCCCACCCTTTATCAGCTGTTCCGGAGCTGCATATGCGCTAGTGCCTGCGAGGAAGGTATCCTTGGACTGATACTCACAAAACTCCTGTGATATTCCAAAGTCGATCAGTACCAACCGGCTGTTCTGAGTAAATATTATATTAGAAGGCTTCAAATCTCTGTATATGATAGGCTTTGGCCTGGCACTGTGTAAATATCCAAGTATATCACAAAGCTCCAGAAACCAATCAATGACTTTATCCAGCCCAAAACTGCCATACCGCTTCAGCAATCTGTCCAGAGCGGTGCCTTCAATATTGCTTTCAACTATATAGAGCCCCTGCTCATTATGGAATACATCTGCAATTCTTGGGAGGCTAAGGTGATATAGTCTTTTCAGTATCTCGACCTCAGACATGGTTTTAGCATTGATTCTGTCCTTCGGTATATGCTTTACAGCCCACTTATTCCCAAGCTCAATATTGGTACATAGATATACCGAGCCCGTCCCCCCCTTGCCCAGGAGCCTTTCTATCCTATACTTTCCGTTTATCACTTCGCCGATTTTCATAATCCAATCCCCCATATGCAGCACTGTTATTCGAGGGGTACAGTATCATTATAAGGAATTGCCATAGTTGTATATGCTTCATTGGCTTCCTTCCGATCAAGCCTAAAGGTTATTACATCATCGCAGCTCCGGGTATCCTTATGCTTTGTGCCTGTGTGCTTTTTTATTATGCTTACAGTAAGTACAATATTTAAAGCAAGCGTAGAGATTCCAATAATAGCGTAAAGGTAGCCAAGCTTCAATACCTGCACCTCCAATTATGAATTTGCTGTTATAATACCTCTTGTTCTCTAAAGACATATTCAAAATTTGAAAACTTTATCCTATCATTTACCTTAATTTCACATTCCTTATTGCTTGGAATTCTCATGTCATTTACATATGTGCCGTTTTTCGAATTCAGGTCCTTAATGTAATAAACTCCCTCATTTATGGATATTTCCGCATGAAGCTTCCCGACAGTACTTCCCTGTACAATATGATCGGCCATACTGTCAAGTCTTCCAATAATGAATTTATTCTTGTTTATTACCACCCTTTCAATAGTGCGGGCCCCTACGCTCTCCAAATACGGGTGGCTGGCTTTAGGTACTTCAGAAATCATAATTGTGTCACAGGCTTTAAGTACATCCGGTATTGAAGGACCTGTCTGATATGTTGATTTATCATGGGTGTGCTCCCTCTTTTGAACTTTACCGTTAAAGCCCGTACTCCTTTTTGCTTCCTTTTGTACTGTATTCCGGTTACCATTTATAGCCCCCTGTTTTTTATTATCTGCTGCCTGCTTAACTTGCCTGCCTGTTATTCTTTTCATTGCCAGAATGTCCAAAGCGGCAGCAATAAGCAGTACTCCTGCTATTGATGCTGTATCCCCCATATCCTGTGACAGCATCAATAGGCAAACTAGAACAGCAGACATTATTATCAGCAGCTGCAAAAGCACAATGTTCAGTGTTTTCTTACCTTCACCGTTCCCTTCACTGGCCTTTCCCATAGGACTTCTGATGATAGAAGTGTTATATCCTGATGCAGCTTCATCAGTAACTGATTTTTCTTTATACTCTTTGGCAGCCCTGGGTGCCGGTTCATCAAATTCTCCGCTGTCTCTCAAATCGGCAAGCAATCTGTTGAAATCATTAAGGTTGAATATATCTGATTTCAAATAGTTCAATATTCTTTGAAGATAATTATCGCTTGCGCTGTCATCAACATTGGCTGAGTTTACCACAAGCTCCTTCAGGAAGATAATATAACTCTTCATTGCATCCTTATCGCAGGAGGTAGGTATATAAATAAGCGAAACCTCTGCTGTTGCAGGATTTATATAAATAAAATCCAAATGAATGACGAAGCTTGAGAGATTCAATAAGTAATTTGCATGCAGCATCAGGTTTTTTGTAATGTTCTTCAGTAAATCCAAAAGCTCTTTCTTGTTGAGCCTCTTTCGGTCCAGGTATTGCGAAAGAGATATTTTTGAGGTGATATTGTAATATATATTTATATTCTCATTTTCACGCCTTATATGAAAAGGTACAAATGCAGGGTTAGGATTCTGGCATATTATCTCTGTCTGGTGATTCACCAGTTTAATTTCATTGCTAAGCTTCAGTACAAGGTAGCTATAGGTGGAATCACTATCAAAGCTGTGTTTAAAAACCAATCCGGAATCTTCGTACAAAATAAAACCTCCTCTTAGCAAATTCAATTTTGATGTTGCACAATACTGTGTTTAAAGTTAGCGCTCTGTCTAAGTAGGTAAACACCATATTTGTAAATAACATATTCACAAAATTACAGCCGTCAATACCCCCACCAGTATAAAGGGTGCAAAAGGCAGCTCACGCTTCTTGTTATCACGATTTATGCATATCAGCACCAGTCCGAATAAGCCGCTTGTAACTGCTGCTATCAGCATAGCAGAGACAGTGCTCTCAAGTCCCAAATATATTCCAGCACATCCGAAGAGCTTAACGTCTCCAAGTCCAAGGCCGCCTTTTGTAATATAATATATCAGGAGCAACACGAGCCCGGCCGTCGCTCCCCCAATAAGCCTGTCCAAAAAGCCTCCGGTTGGGTCAAACAGTGAAAATATTAGCCCGATAGCAGCTCCGGCAGATACCAGCTTATCCGGTATTCTACGCTCTTTGATATCGATTATTGCTGCTGCTGTGAGCAAAACGACAACTGCAAGATATGAGAGAAACCCGGTAGTGAAATTAAATACCGACACAAAAGTTAAGCAAAAATAATTCCTCATTTTCCCTCCGTTTAAATATCCAATCAATTCTAACCTATGGGCTTGCATACCTTACATGGGGTATAGCCTTGTTCTTCAGCTCCGCTTATATCTATTGGAATTCTGCTCTTTCTTAAGTGCCAGCAGCTCCCTCTATGGTACCGGATGCCTGTCCTGGTTATGAATACAACGTTTCCTTGCGGTTCCAGATCCAGGCCCTCGTCCTTAACCGTGAGTATTCCGAAGCTGCCATTGATCCATGCCCTTTCCACTGCTGTATGCACCATTTTTACATTGAAAGGCTCAACAAAAGGAAGGTTTACTCTATAGTCATACTCCAACTGCAAAACGACATCGTCACTGCCAAAGTCCTTACCGGGAGTAATTCCGAAGCTCTTGTATGCTTCACTCCCTGATCTTGCCTCGAATTCTTCCTTGCCCTGCGGGAACTCCACAAGCCGCAGCCGTGCATTAGCTTGATTTATAAGCGGATCATCCAGATGTTCCTTAATAAGCGCATCTGCAATCATATATTTGCCTGCAGATTTCATATCCCAGTATGCAGGCGCTATTTTGTCAATTATACCTCCCAGGATACCCTTGCTGTAATCCTCCAGAATCCCCTTCAGAGCATCAGAAATATCTGTCCCTTTGAAGTCTTCCGATATGATAACGTTCAGAGCATTGCCAAAGCTGCCACCCTCAACCTGTTTCACAAGCTTTTCAATTTCTTCACCAGGGGCCGGTATTCTTACATTTTCATACTCACCGATTTTCTCATCTTCCAGTTCATTGATAAAGGATATAGGATATGCGGTTGCAGCTATTTCCTTGGCTGCTTCATTTACAGCAAAATCAAGCACCATTCCGGTGCATGTGAATTTGACCAGAAAAAGCAGCAGAAAAAATACGCTCAGGAAAGCCGGGAGTACTACACAAGCCTCTACCGTTATCGAACCTTTTGAACGCAACTTATTACAACATCTTCGCAATTGCCTCACCCTAATATCCTACATATATTTGTTTTCTTATTATGTATTGACCTCCTTCAAAGCTGCCGGGTAACAACCTGTCAACCTTCAGCATGGGAAGAAAGAAAAGATTCACTTTTGCCTTGACACCGGCTGATATTACAGTGTTGTAGTCACCTAATCGGAAATCCGCCCTTGTAATCCCGGTTTCTGCATCTACTACCTGTTTAATATTTACCTGCATAAGCTGTCTTGCCTTTCTAAGAATTTCTTCCTCCGGCTTTAAAAGGAGCAGAATTTTCAAATGGTCTGAATACTTGAGTTTAACGGCCGTAAAGCTTTTGGGGCATATAGATACTTCCTCTCCATTCAGCATATTAAGCATATCAAGACTTGAGTCAAGAGCACCTTCAGCAAGAGCAAAAACCAGCCTCTGAGGAGGAAATATTATGGCACTTGTTATAAATTCATCTATGGTATCTATTGCAAATCTTAATGCCCAAACCTGCAGCAATACATTTACAACTGTATAATACTCGGTGTTTTTTAATTTGGTATATGTATCTCCTGTATCCGCTCCACTTATTATATATTCAACTTCACCTTTCCTGAAGTAATGATTTCTCTCCGTTTTGGAGGTGAGAAAAGTATATTTGTCCATTACATAATCAATTGTATTAATTTTTCCGACTGTACCGGATGCCGCTTTTTTAATAGCTTCCGATAGCTTTTCCATGCTTTTGAGTATTTTATCATTTTGTTTCTCAGCATCATTTTCCTGCATGGATGAATTGAAATGTGTATTTTCGTCCATTGCATCAAAGTCCTCACCTATAATCAGGTTCCCGTTATCAAACTCTTCCGCACTTATCAGCCAATCCTTTTCCAAGCTTCTTAACAGCAGCTTGGTTATGTTTCCCTTTATTTGACCAATGGACTTTTTCAGCTCTTCTGCCTTATTATCAGCCAGCTGGACCGACTCAGCCTTCAGGACATAACCATTAAGAGAAAACTTTGCAAGCTTGGCTTTCAACCTGGACAATTCCTCATCTATTCTGGATTCAAGCTCATCTATTTCTTCATTGACTTCATCTATATCAGCTTTAACCTCATCTATTTCTTCCTTTACTCTTTGTTTGCTTTCAGCTGAAGAGCCCTCGCTTTCACGTAATTCCGAAAGCTCCTCCCTCAAAGCAGACAGTTCATCTTCAAGATCATCAAGTTCTTCTTCCAGCTCTTTGAGGCTGTTCAATAAGGGCTTGACCACAACAAGGGTTCTGTTTACCTCTGTTAGAAAAGTTTGAAGCTCCGGTGTAAGGCTCTCGTTGTTTTCCTTTATACTGTCAAACTCCTCGGACTGGTTTTCAACGCATTCACCAGCCTTCGCCTTAATATTTGCGTCTTCCTTGCTGTCGTTATAATCATCCAGAAGGCTTTCACCGCTGTTGTTAAATATGGTACTGCTAATTTCCAGGGTTTCTGAAAGATCTTTGCTTAATTCCTCAAGCTTGTCAGCGCTTAAATCAGCCATTTTCTTCTTAATACCTGCCAGTCTTGCATTTACCTCGTTTGCTTTTGCCCTGAGCTCTCTCGCCTTATCTCTTGTAGCCTTCTCACTTTCTGCAAAATCTACCTTTTTATCAAGCCTAATGTTCTTCAATTGCTCTATAAGGTTAAAAGTCTCAATGATAGGCGTTCTGTATTTCATATATTCCTGCACTTGCCTCTTGAAGGCTTCCTCGTTTAGTAGGCTTTTCATACCTTGTATTTCAACATCTTCACGGTTTACTGTTATGTTTATGAAATTTATACCCTGATGCCTCTCCATAAGATTTACCCTCAGATACCTGTAAAAATCATCCTTAACAGTACCGGCTGCCGTATTAATCCCATATATGCCATATTCTCCGACAAGCTCTTTGTCATAGCTTGCCAGTACAGATCTGGCAGAGGAGTTAAGTACACTTTGCACCTTGCGGTCAGCGGCTGCAATCCTGACAATATCTATTACTGTCCCTGCAAAAATTATCAGTGCCAGAAATATTAATGCCAGAAAGACTGTTATTGCTCCACTTTCCTTCTTATTGCAGCTTTTTCTCAGATACATCCGCCCCCCTCTTTACGATCAGGCCTATTTCTGACCTTTAGCTTTTATCTTGTCCAGCATGCCTTCAAAGTCAAGCTCGCCTTCAAGCTTTTTGGACAGCTCTACAGCAAGGTCAATGTTTCTTATGTATTCGTCAGGCTCTGATACTGCGGCTTCCGACTGCGCACTCAGTGTCAGAGTATCCTTGCCGTCAAAGAATTGCTTTATACCGCCCAATGGGACTTTAATCTCCTGGGTAATTTCTACTGAAAGCTTCCCCCTGATAATATTATTTGAGTAAGTAATCCTCACTCTTG
>CAZUGK010000064.1:11920-17030 GCA_964619815.1 uncultured Clostridiaceae bacterium
ATATCGCCTTGCCAATCAGCAAAGCTTTTTGTCCCGGCAGACTGTTGTCGGCATCCAGATTCAGAACAAATTTACCTTTGCCTTGGGCATCCTCTACTTTCTCTATATAACCTTCAAAAGTTTTCCTTGACAGCAGCAGATTGTCAAACACCCTATAGCCCAATGAGTCAGCATCCTTTGCCGCATTTACTGCACCATTATCCATATTCCTCCTGCTGTCCAGCCAAAGCTCCGCTCCCTGCTGTGCTGCAAAGGAAGCGATACTTTCAAGATATGCTTTTTGCTGCATATAGGTAAAAGCGAACAGGAGAAGGATAACAATGAGTAGAATCAGGGAGAAAATCATGGAGGCCTCTATGGTATAGCTTCCTCTGTCTAATTTATGCCTGTCCAACATTCATCACCTCCATGTATTGCAAGCAACAAATATGCTTATGGAGTTGGCATGGGTGCATCCATGTTTACATCAACGTTTTCAACAGTCGGTGCAGTATTAATGAAGTTGCTTATTACCTTCTGCACATATGCGGTTATTGATTTTCTGAAAAGCAATGCTATACCTACGAGTACTGCAATTATCACGACAATCTCCACTGTACTGATACCATCCTCTTCAACTATTAATCCCTTTAATACCTTCAACATTTTACTACCTCCTCTTTAATCATCCATCTTTAGGGCAAGACTCTGAAATCTGTACGGGCGATTCATGAATCGCCCCTACCCCCGCAACCCCGAAACCTCGCAACCTCGTAACCCGGCATCTATAAATTCTTTAACTGTAAAACTGCAGGGAGTATTACAATAACAAGTATTCCGACAAACATAATCATTAGCGGCAGCACCAGCTTGGTTGAGGCCTCCTCCCCAAGCCTTCTTGCCATATTTTTTCTTAGCTCCCAACACTCATTTGACTGTAGCTTCAGCAGCGGAACCAGATCTCCGCTGCCTTTTCTCAGGTTCTGTATAATAAGGGTGATGAATTTGGTAATCTCCTTCACCCTGCATCGTCTTGCGAAATCCTCATAAGCCTCCATTTCGGGCTTTCCATTCTTTATCTCAAGGAAGGTTGTATTGAGTTCTTCATAGAGAGGGGTCATATTTTTTCTATCACTAACGATCTTCTCCCAAGCTCTTGACACAGTCATTCCTGCGTTAATCAGCAACACCAGCTTGTTAAGAAAATCCGGAAAGTCATATTGAATATGGAAATTCCTCTTTTTTATCTTTTCATCCAGCTCCTTGTCTGCTGCATAAAAAACAATCATCAATACAACTGATGCAAATATCACATAACTCGCATCCGGCTTGTCCATTAAGGCACCCAATAAAGTGACCGACAGGAGCGCAGCAATCAGATAAATTACCTTTCGTGCAAGGTGATGCCTTAGCCTGTACTTGATATCCCTTACTCCATAAAGCTGGGTTAGCTTTGTTGCGAGCTTTCGCTCGTAATTGCTAAACCTACCCGCAATAAGGCTGTCTACAATGAAAAGAGCCACCGGCATGAGGAATACAGCTGAATAATTCTGCTTTTGCTCCATTTCACACGAATCTGGATATTTGCCCCTTGTATAAAAATATAAAAAAGTGAAAGTGATGATTTCGAATATAAATATCAACAGCATTGTCTATACCTCAATATCCATGATTTTCCCCGATATAAGAAAAGCCACTATGAAAAGTACTAACGACAGAGTCATTGCTGCCCTGCCCAAGGGTTCTGTAAATACCGGAGCCATAAATTCCTCGGAACTGGTGGAGAGCAGCAGAACAATAAGTATAGGCATAAGGTTAAGCACCTTGTGTTCAAGCTTTTTTTCGGTTAGAAGAACGTTTATTTCCTGCTTCACGTCAATTTTCTCACTGATTATTTCAGCTGTATTCTTTACAACCTGAACAAGATTTCCTCCTGCGCGCTTGCATATTGCAAATACATCAGTGAAATTTGCAATGTCCTCCAAATGTGATCTCCCGGCAAAATCGGCCAGGGCTGACTCTATGGTCTCATTCATGCCTATCCTTTTATTTATCAGCTCAAGCTCCTTCAATATGTATGTATCAGCATCAGTATACTGTATTGAAAGCTCCTTTTGAGCATCTCTGAAGGCTGCCTCAATTGATTTTCCTGCAGATAAGGACGAAGCTACTGAGTAAAGAGTCTCCCTGAACTGCAAATTCAGCTCGTTTTTCCTTCTTTTAATTATCTGCTTTGTCTGAAATCCAGGATATATTAAGGCTAAAGGCAGTAACAGCAAGGATAATACAGTACTCCTGTAAAAGATATAGCCTGCTGCAAAAATTGCCACTCCTGCAGTTAAAATGCATACAAGCCGTTCCTTGGCTGCCATCACATATATGTCGTAATCGACAGGAGAGCCTGAAATTGTGCCGGAATTGCTGCGGTCCTTTACCTTCATACCCTTTACTGCTTTATTTACAGCCGTCCTCATTCTTGCCCCGAAGCTTGCATATAACAAAGCCAATAAAACCACTGCAACACAAAATGCTGATAATATAATTGCAATATCAATATTTTTCATAAACCACCTCATAAGACTTCAGAGAGCCCTGCCATCCTGAACTTTGACAGGTTCTGCATGCTGTTGCCTGTTCTCCTGAGTTTTCCCTCAACTCTTTCAATTGACGAACCTTCATTCTCTTCAAACACAAACAGAGGATTGATCCCAATTTCCCCCTCCTTGCAGTCCATTACTTCCACTATCTCAACTACCTTTCTTGTCCTATCCCTGAATCTTGAAAGGTGCACCATAATATCAACAGCTGAGGCGATCTGATGCCTTATTGCCTCCAGGGGCATTGCTGAGCCGCTTAGCACCATGGTTTCAATCCTTGAGAGCATATCCCTTGTTGAGTTTCCATGCCCGGTGGATATCGAGCCGTCATGTCCGGTATTCATCGCCTGCAGCATATCCAGTGCCTCAGCCCCTCGCACCTCGCCTACAATTATCCTTTCAGGCCTCATCCTCAAGGATGTTCTTATAAGATCCCTTATAGTGACTTCTCCTTTACCTTCGGTATTTGCATTTCTGGTCTCCAGCTTAACTATGTTTTTAATGTTCATTATTTGCAATTCTGCAGAATCCTCAATTGTGACAATGCGTTCATCCTCTGGAATAAAGGCAGATAGTGCATTAAGGAAGGAGGTCTTGCCCGAGCCCGTGCCCCCGCATATAAAAATATTGTATTTCGCCCTTACCATTCTTTCCAATATTTCAGCAGCTTCCCTCGTAATAGAGCCCCAGTCAATCAGGTCCTCCATTGAGATAGGCCGTTCAGGGAACTTTCTTATTGTCAGTATCGGGCCGTTCAATGCTATAGGAGGAAGCACAACATTTACTCTGGACCCGTCCTCCAGTCTGGCATCTACTATCGGTGAAGCTTCATTCACAACCCTGTTTACCTTTGAAACAATTGACTGTATAACATCTTCAAGCTTTTCACGGCTTTCAAAAGTGCTTTCTATGCTATAGGCATGTCCCTGCTTTTCTATAAAAATATTATTTGCGCCGTTTACCATTATCTCTGTTATTGAATTGTCTTCAATAAGTGGCTGAAGTATATCCAGCTTTCTAATGGAATTGAATATTATCGATACAAGCTCCTGCTTTTCACATATGCTTATTGTTCTGGACCTGGCCTCTTCAAATACCTTTTCAGTTATCAGGCAGCTGATTTCCTCATCAGTAATGTCCTTCTTAACCTCCAGATTCTCCCTTATTTCCTTTCTCAAGCTGTCAACCATTAGTGCTTTTTCGTTATCATCCATATATGATACCTCATTTACCTGATATTTCTATAATAATCCGGTTTATCGCTTTTCTGAAACCATCATCGTCAATAACCAGCCTTCCATCCTCTTTTATCAAAGCTCTGGAATACTCCGGCACTCGTATTCCGGTAGAAGCTCCATCTGCCATATTTTCCTTTTTATCGATTCTATCCTTATACCTGTTTACCACATTAATAAATTTGTCTGGTGCACAGTTCTTATCTGAAGCACTCAGTTTTGCAAGCTCATTGCAAAACAGCCTGTTCTTATGCATGGAAACCGGCTCCTCCAAATTTACCAGCACTATTCTATCGCATAAATTCATTACCCTGTAGTTTTTCAAATCGAAAGCATTGGACATATCAATAAAAACATAATCGTAACATCCCATACTTTTGATTGATTGTAAAAGCTTTTCCAGATCGTCAGCATTAATTTCCTCATATTCCAACGGACTTTCCGGTGAGTTGAAATACTGGACTCCATAATCAGCATCAGTACTTTTTATTCCATCCAGTTTGAAGGAAAGATTCTTACTCTTTTCTTTGAGATAGTAAAAAGCATAAGAGAGATTCCTTTTGCAGTCAGAATTGAAAAATACTCCGGTAGATTGGATGCCTTCCAGATTCAAATAGAGGCAGCTCCTACCCAATTCGGCACACTGCATGGACAAGGCTGCTGCAATTGTCGTTTTCCCCGCGCCTCCGGAAGGTGAATACACACCTATAAGCTCTGTGCTCTTCGAGTACGGCGAAATCCTCATGGCTATAGGATCAAGCTTTGAGTAAAGATGTACCACATCACCAAGCAGTTTCTCCCCGGTGCTGTATTTGTTGATTGCCTGAAAGCCAGGATACTCCTTTATCAATGCACCGTTTGAGAGCACCAGCTTCAGCCTGATATTTGCAATTTCTTTTGCCAGTTCAATTACATCAGCGCTAATCAGAAGAACATCTGCGCTGGGCTTTTGCTCCATATACCGGCTGAAGGAATCAGCCTTTGTAAAGCAGCTTACGGTAAATGCTGTAGAATGGTATGAAGCTATATATTCCGAGAGTCCTCTTACATAACTCTCATCAAAATCTGCAATAACCAGATTCAGCCTTGCCACTTTCAATCCTCCTTAAAACATTAATATATTTAGAGAATAGATAGCTCTAATCCACGAACTACAGCAACCAACGCAGTTCCTGCTGCTACTGCAATTGAAAAATGAAATCTTCCTCCGGCCTGCTTGTCCTTAAAATCAGCGTATTGCAACAGTGCCCCGGACAACAGGCAGTTCTTTATATATAGAATAAGATACCTGAACCGTTT
>CAZUGK010000064.1:17040-21485 GCA_964619815.1 uncultured Clostridiaceae bacterium
TGGGAATAATTGTTGCATTTTCAAAGATGGAAAATGAAAAAATTGATGCATGTAAAACAAAACCTGCTCCCATTATTGCTCCTACTGCACTTAGCAGCTTAATATCCCCAGCTCCTATTATTTTCATAATATACAGGATAAGCAGGCACACTGCAGGCAGCATTATTCCATCCAGAGAAAACATAATCCCATTGAAGCCTTCCATTATAACGTTTGCTATGAGGCCAACAAGCATGAAGCCGTATGTAATGGAGTTTTTTATTTTATAAGTTCTTAGATCTGACACCAGTGCGAGAGACAAAAGAATCGAAACAATTATCAACCTTGGTACTATTGCAATCACCCCACAAGCAGTAATCTGTTTTATTTACATTTTATTCTATTTTTTACATCATTTTGTTTATTATAACACTAAATTGTAATTTTTTGTATATTTATCTTATATTTGGTATGTTTTATTATATGAATAAAAGATAAAAGAAAAAAGCCGCATTAAATGCGGCTTTCCTAATGTCCTGGTTATAACTATTTTATTTCTATCTTTGCGCCAGTTTCTTTGAATTTTGCAGCTATTTCTTCTGCTTCCTGCTTGCTTACGCCTTCCTTTATTGCCTTTGGAGCGCCGTCAACGAGGTCCTTAGCTTCTTTGAGGCCGAGACCTGTAAGCTCTCTAACAACCTTTATAACCTTTATCTTTTCTGCGCCTGCTTCAGCAAGAACTACTGTGAACTCAGTCTGCTCTTCTGCTGCTGGAGCTGCTGCGCCAGCACCTGCTGGTCCTGCAACTGCTACTGGAGCTGCTGCTGTTACTCCGAATTCCTCTTCGATTGCTTTTACTAATTCAGCCAGTTCAAGAACTGTCATGCTCTTTATTTCTTCAATAAATTTTAAAGTTTTTTCACTTGCCATTATAAATTACCTCCTAATTATTAATTAAGCTTCCGCTTCTTTTTTTTCTTTAATAGTGTTAAGCACATATGCAAGGTTTCTCAATGAACCCTGTAATCCGCCGAGTACCATTGCAAGAAGAATGTCTCTTGACGGCAGATCGCCTAATGCTTTTACACCGTTAGCGTCCATCATCTTGCCTTCAACTAAACCAGCTTTTACTGTTATAGTTGTCTTAGGCTTATCCTTTATAAACTGGTTGAGTGCTTTGGCAGGTGCAACTGCATCATTATATCCAAAAGCAACTGCAATTGTTCCCTGAAGGTGTTCATGAAGGGATTCCATCCCCAATTCTGATGCTGCTCTTTTGAAAAGTGTATTTTTATATACCTTGTAGTCAACGCCTGCATCTCTAAACCTTTTTCTTAATTCAGTCACATCTTCTACGTTTATGCCCTTATAGTCCACCAATACAACTGAATTGGACTTGCTGAGCTTTTCTTTAACTTCGCTTACTATCGCTTCTTTTGGTCCAATATTTTTTGACATTTTTACACCTCCTCATAGTGAAGCTTTGTAAATCTTGATTCTAGATGTTGAACGCACTAAGTATTCCACTGGGGTATAGTGCGAATTCAACATATTACGGAAGCATTTACGCGAAATCTGGTAATAAGCTAATATGACTTTCGCGAAATGCTGAGGTCTTTCAAAAATCAAAAGACCTCTCCGTAGACATAGAGAGGTCATAATATCATATATGATAAACCTCGGTAGGAAATTTTACATGCCTTTGGCCAACCTACTGTCTACGGTAAGTATTCGTTTTCATTCAATGGTCATTCTATCATTGACAGAATGCATTGTCAATATTGCAGTACACTCAAGGACAAAGATTAATCAGCCACACGTGCCGGATTAACCTTTATAGCCGGTCCCATTGTGCTTGTAACTACAACACTCTTAAGGTAAGTACCCTTGGCAGCTGCAGGCTTAGCCTTTACAATTGCCTCCATGAGTGTTCTGAAGTTATCTGCAAGCTTTTCAGTACCAAAGGAAACCTTGCCAAAACCAACGTGGATTATAGCTGTTTTGTCAACTCTGTACTCAACCTTACCGGCTTTAATTTCTTTGATAGCTTTTTCGATATCAAATGTAACTGTACCGGATTTTGGGTTAGGCATCAAGCCTTTAGGTCCAAGCACCTTACCGAGTCTTCCAACTACACCCATCATATCTGGAGTAGCAACTACCACGTCATAGTCAAACCAGTTTTCACTCTGGATTTTTGTAACCAATTCTTCTGCTCCTACATAATCAGCACCTGCTGCCTCAGCTTCCTTAGCCTTATCGCCTTTTGCAAATACTAAAACTTTAAGGGTTTTGCCTGTGCCGTGCGGAAGCACTACAACTCCTCTAACCTGCTGGTCTGCATGTCTTGGATCAACACCAAGCTTTACATGTACTTCAACAGATTCATCAAACTTAGCTTTTGCTGTCTGCTGAACAAGCTCCATAGCTTCTTTTGAATCATAAAGTCTGTTTCTATCAATAAGCTTTGCGCTTTCTTGATACTTCTTACCTCTGAACATTAAAAATTCCTCCTTGTGGTATTAGCGGAATTTATCCTCCCACTTAATAATTAATCTTCTACTACTATTCCCATACTTCTTGCTGTACCAGCAACCATGCTCATTGCTGCCTCAACGCTTGCTGCATTTAAGTCCGGCATCTTGAGCTCAGCGATTTCTCTAACCTTAGCTTTAGAAATCTTTCCAACCTTTGTCTTGTTTGGCACACCTGATCCGCTTTCGATACCTACTGCTTTCTTTATAAGTACCGATGCCGGCGGTGTTTTGAGTATAAATGTGAATGATCTGTCCTGATAAACAGTTATTACTACAGGAATGATAAGTCCTGCCTGTTTAGCTGTTCTTTCATTGAACTCCTTGCAGAATCCCATAATGTTTACACCATGCTGACCTAAAGCTGGTCCTATTGGTGGTGCTTGAGTTGCTTTACCCGCTGGAACCTGCAATTTAACCATTGCTGAAACTTTCTTTGCCATGATTACACCTCCCCTCAGCAAATGATGATTATTATTTTATTTGACTTATAACCTCTCAACCTGAGTAAACTCCAGTTCTACAGGAGTCTCTCTTCCGAACATTGAAATCATAACCTTAACCTTGTGTTTTTCATTATTGATTTCCTGAATTATACCAACAAAATTCTCGAAGGGACCGGAAGTAACCCTTATATGGTCCTTAACGTTTGCATCCAGTTTGATTGGAGTCTTTTCAACACCTAAGGCTTTTACTTCAACATCAGTCAAAGGCACAGGTTTAGATCCAGGTCCTACAAATCCGGTAACTCCCCTTGTATTTCGGACGACATACCAGGATTCGTCGGTCATGATCATTTTCACAAGTACGTATCCCGGAAATACTTTTTTCTGGGTAACCTTTTTCTTACCGTTTTTGATTTCAACCTGTTCTTCTATCGGCACTTTTACTTCGAAAATAACATCCTGCATATTTCTGTTCTCTACTATTTTCTCAATATTTGCCATTACCTTGTTCTCATAGCCCGAATAAGTGTGGACTACATACCATCTGCCTTTTTCTTCCATAGATGCATAACCTTAAAGCTTCCTTAAGGTTTTCCTCCTAATCGTATATTGATTTAATCGAAGCTTTGTTACCTGGCTATGAACAAATGAAGCGCTTCTCCAAATGCCAGGTCTACCACCCAAAGTACTGCTCCAACCAATATTATTGACGTTACAACGACTTCAGTATGCTGTAAAAGCTCTTTTCTATTCGGCCAAGTTACTTTTTTAAGTTCTGCCCTTGTCTCTCTAAAAGCTCTTGCTATATCTAACTTCTTTCCTCCACCAGCCACGCTGTTCACATCCTTTACTGGCTATTTTGTTTCTTTATGTGGGGTATGCTTCCTGCAGAATCTGCAGTACTTATTCATTTCCATTCTGTCTGGATTGTTTTTCTTGTTCTTCATGGAATCGTAGTTCCTCTGTTTGCATTCGCTGCAAGCGAGTGTTATCTTAACTCTCATATCTACACCTCCCAACGGCTTGGCACTGCTTTAAAAAACTAAATGCCGCAAAAATACACAAAAATTGCATTTTGAGACTACTCAATAAAATCTATCATAATTTAACTTCAATGTCAATAATATTTTGTACGGCCCTCTGACCTTAAACCTCAGGTCCAAGAGGCACCATTCCAGGCATCTTAGCCGTCGTATCATTTTAATTATTGCCTATTTGAGGAATATTATTACTTTTTAAAGGACTAGTAGCATATTAATATGATACTAGTCCTTCCATATTTATATTGTATCTTTATTGCTATGCTCTGGGGTCTTGCCGCGTGCCACGTGGCTCGTGCTTCAAGTATGCCTTCGAAGCCTTTTCGGACGCCCAATGGGCGCCCCTACACCCCGGAACCCCGCAGCCTCCTGCCTGCGAATAGGCTCCGCCTATTCGATTATTGAAGCAACAGCACCTGATCCAACTGTTCTTCCGCCTTCACGAA
>CAZUGK010000065.1:0-21472 GCA_964619815.1 uncultured Clostridiaceae bacterium
GGGATTAATTTTTTGCTTCCCTGAAGATTCTGCGGCAGAAAGGATATGTCAATTACATCGGTATTGTTGTTTTTTGCAAGTACTACAATCCTCTCAATTACATTTTTCAGCTCCCTTATATTTCCCTCCCAGGTGTGGTTGATGAAAATATTCATAACATCAGGAGTTATCCCCAGAATATTGATTCCATATTCCATGCAGTAATCCTCGACAAACCTGTTCACCAGCAAAGGTATATCATCCTTCCTTTCTCTTAGGGGAGGAAGGCTTATGACAACGGAGTTCAGCCTGTAATAAAGATCTTTTCTGAACAGGCCGGCCTCGACCATTTCAGAAAGATCCCTGTTGGTAGCTGCGATAACTCTTATATTGGTCTTTATGCTTTTTTCACTGCCTATTCTGGTCATCTCACCATTTTCAAGCACCCGCAGTATTTTGGGCTGCATGTTTAAAGGCATATCGCCGATTTCATCGAGAAAAAGCGTACCATTATGGGCCAGCTCTATTTTACCTATCTTGCCGCTTTTCAATGCTCCGGTAAAAGCTCCTGCTGAATATCCGAACAGCTCGCTTTCAATCAGCTCATTAGGTATGGCGCTGCAATTAATGGGTACAAAGTAGCCTTCCCGTCCGCTTTCCATGTGTATTGCACGGGCGAATAGCTCCTTGCCCGTACCGCTCTCGCTGGTTATCAGCACATTTATGTTTGATTTCGATATGTCTCTGGCCAGCCTTATGCTGTCCCTGAAGGCTTTATTATTGCCGTATATCTGTGAAAAAGAATGCCTGTTTTTATTGATAATTGATATTTCATGTTCAAGAACATTAAGATTGGATTGGGCTTTTACCAGCAGTTCAGAGGTCTTGATGAATTCTGTGGCATCGCGGTCCAGACTTATTCCTCCTACCAAACGGCCGTCAATATATAGGGGTGAGGCACTTATGACATTGTAGCAGCCTTCTCTGGGGCTGTTGTATATATTGTCATAAGCCTTTTTTTCTTTGATGATTCTCGGAAGCAATGAGTTTGGAAAGAATTCCTTTATATGCTTGTTTACGATTTTATTTCGATCAATCTGGTAAAGCTTTTCTGCTGCCTTGTTCCAGTACTGGGTAATACAATTTTCGTCCACTACGCAGATGGCGTCATTTATACTGTCAAGGATTGCCTTCAAAAGCTCTCCGCCTTTTTCGTCAAATATGTTTGTATCTTTTATTCCATTATAATCTGACACGCAAACACTTCCTTGCGAATAATTTCTTTCTTGAAAGTATTATATGTTTCGCACTAAATCCATTACATAATAGTTCAATAGTGCGAAACATTTTCCTTGATGTTATAAATTGCATCTAATCAATGTAATCTACTTTGTGCGATTTATATACAATATTTATTCGCAATACTTTAAGAATCTCCTGCAAGCATATCCGAAAATAATCCGGATTATATTGCCTTGTAGCGTATATTACTTCTATGGTAAGCGAGGCATTGAATCAAGTAGGTGCTTTATTACATTTTAAAAATATAGAATTTTGTTGTTTTAAAAAACACTAACTGGCAAAATATAGTATGTGTATATTGACAGGTCAAAAACCATAATATATAATAAGTTTAACTTAAAATCTTATGGTAATGAAGGGGAATAGTAGATAAGAAGATGCTGAAAGAGAGGAAGGCTCAGCGGCTGAAAGGCTTTCCAGGCTTATTTTTATTGAACCCGACCTCTGAGCTATGGATGAACTCCTATCGTATGTCTGCGTTAAAGGCTGAAGCGGAATGTACGTTTAAATTACGTGCGTTCAAATAGGGTGGTACCGCGAGTATACCTTCGTCCCTTACCTGTGGCGAAGGTTTTTTATTTTTTGACAAATAATATATTTAATGAGGAGAGATTAATATGGCTGATAAGAAGCAGCAGGAATTTGTAAAAGAGATAACTCCTATGGAAGAAGATTTTTCCCAATGGTACACAGATGTCATACTGAAGACTGATATGGTTGACTATGCTCCTGTCAAGGGATGTATGGTAATAAAGCCATACGGCTATGGAGTCTGGGAGGGAATTCAGAGAGTAGCCGACAGAAGATTTAAAGCTACCGGGCACAAAAATGCTTATTTCCCGCTTTTGATACCGGAGAGCTATTTGAAGAAGGAAGCAGATCACTTTGAGGGCTTTGCTCCTGAGGTGCTGTGGGTAACTCACGGCGGAAGTGAAGAGCTTGCAGAAAGGTTATTTGTAAGGCCTACCTCGGAGACCATAATCTGCGACATGTATTCCAAGTGGGTGCAGTCCTACAGGGATCTGCCGCTTTTAATCAACCAGTGGTGCAATGTTGTACGCTGGGAAAAGACTACAAGGCCATTTTTAAGGACAGCCGAGTTCTTATGGCAGGAAGGGCATACAGTACATGTAGATTACGAGGATGCCCAGAAGGAAACCATGCAGATGCTTGAAATATACAGGCAGGTGGCTGAGGATGAACTGGCGATGCCTGTAATACTTGGTCAGAAGAGTGAAAAGGAAAAGTTCGCCGGGGCATTAGATACTTATACAATGGAAGCAATGATGCATGACGGAAAGGCTTTACAGGCCGGTACATCACACAACCTGGGGCAGCATTTCTCCAAGATGTTTGAAATAAAGTTCCTGGACAGGGATGGAGTGCACAAGTATGCATGGACTACCTCCTGGGGAATCTCTACAAGGCTTATCGGAGGAATCATAATGGTGCATGGAGACAACAGGGGTCTTGTAATGCCTCCGAGAGTTGCCCCAATACAGGTTGTCATTATTCCGATTGCCTTCCACAAGGAGGGAGTTCTTGAAAAGGCCAAAGCTATAAAAGAGGAACTGGATAAGAGCTTCAGAATCGAAATGGATGACAGGGATACCTACAGTCCGGGCTGGAAGTTCAACGAATGGGAAATGAAGGGCGTGCCGATAAGAATGGAAATCGGTCCAAAGGATATAGAAAAGAATCAGGTTACAATAGCCAGAAGAGATACTCTTGAGAAATTCACTGTATCCATGGATAACCTCACAGAGACTATTTCAAAGCTTCTCGATGATATTCATACTTCACTGTTTAACAAAGCCCTGAAGAACAGGGAGAACAAGACATATACAACTACGGATTACGAGGAGTTCAAGAAGATAATGCAGGAAACTCCGGGCTTTATCAAAGCCATGTGGTGCGGGGACGAGGCATGCGAGGATAAGCTCAAGGAGGATACAAATGCTACAATCAGGTGCATGCCTTTCCATCAGGAGCATGTGGGTGATAAATGCCTTGTATGCGGCGGTAAGGCTGAAAAGATGGTATATGTAGCAAAAGCATATTAAACAAAAAATAGAACTGACTATACTTGTGATATACGCAGGTATAGTCAGTTTTATTTTCTGGGATTAGCTTTTGTTCAATTTGATAATCGCATAATAGATGAGTGCACTATTATCCAAGCTTAAGTCTGAACTTCTGCCAGGGTTCAATATAATCAAGCAGGTATGTTTCCTTTTCCGATATCCTTCCTACAACATTTGTCCTTCCGGAGTTCTCCATATCCTTTAGGGCAATCTGCAATTCTCCGGCATACCTTTCATACAGGCTGCTTTCTATCAATATATCCCCGCGCCTTATATCCGGAGCATTAAACAGTTCAAAGCGATGAGTGCCGTACTTCACGCGGCTCTGTGTTGATCTGATCATGTATTCAGATACATCTCCCCTGTTGAAGTGAAGCTCTTCGAGAACAATTTTCTTCTCAATATCAGATATGCCTCCGATTAATTCCACATTAAGGGTCAGAAGTTCTTTATCCACGCTCCCCAAGGCCTTAAGCTCGTTTTCGGAAGCGAAAGCATTTGCAATAATAACATCATCAATGAGACCGGTATTGAACAGATCTTTTGCCTGCACTTCAACAGGCAGGTCTCTATGTTCTTCCAGGGTGCATAGTCCCTCGCTCACCGGCCATGGACCGAAGCCTGCTTCCTTTGAAGAGACAAAAGCAGCTGTCCTGATTCCGTTTTGTCTAAACAGGCCGGAACACTTCTCAAAGTGCTTCCTGGAAAGCCCAGTATATCTATGCGGATAAAAGTTATGACACCCTATCAGGTTTTCCACTTTCGGTCTATAGGAAAGGATATTGTCCAAATATCTGGTTCCATTGCTCATATTGATTTCTATCTTGAGTCCATAAGGATTGAAGGTCATGATGCTTTCCTCAAGCCCACTAAAACCCAGATCCAATCTGATTCCTGCCAGCCCCAGCTCATGAAATAACCTCAAATCCTGATAATTGATGCCGAAAGCTTTGAATACATCAGGGCTGACATCAGCAATGACTTCCATTCCCAATCCTTTTGCGTGACTGAAAATGTCTTTGTATTCTTCTTTAACCTTATTAATGTCATTTCCGGTAGATATAAGACAGGTAAATATCCTGGTAAAGCCATGCTGAGAAGCCAGGGAGATATAAGCTTTGTTTTCTGCCTGACCAGTTCTGCCAGGATAAATTGATATTCCTAGCTGCTTCATTTTGGTTCCCCCAATAAACTAAAAAATAGTACTGCAGTATATCTAGTGCTTGTTAACACAACAAATTTCTTGTCATTCTTGGTGTTAAGAAGCACTTCCTTGATTTAGTGTCCAGTAGTTTGTATCACTTCAAATAAATAGTCTTTCGAAGTGATACAAAGCTACTTCCTTGATGTTGTGGCCTGCTTGCCCTGAACAATATGCGTTACAGGCCACTTCCCTGCCCTAGAAGTGATATACGTTACGAGGCACTAGATCCTATTCGCATTTATTAACCGGTACATTTCAATGAATTCTCCTGCCAAATCCCGTACAGTCATTGCTCCCATCAGATGATCCTGCGCATGAATAAGGAGCAGGGACAGCTTTGTTTCCTGGCCTTGGGCCTCTGCCTGAATTAGCTTTGTTTGCTCGGAATGTACCAACAGCAATTTCTTATTGGCTTCATCCAGACATGCTGCAGCTTTATCAAACTCCCCGTTTTTTGCATGTCCAATAGCTTCCATACTTGAGCTTCTTGCATCACCGCTATGTGCAATAATAGTAAATATTATAGTTTCCAAATCCATAAAAAACACTCCTCGTCCTATTACTGTTGGATACTAGGAAAAATTTAGGATAAATGTGATGAGGTAAGAATATAACTGCTCTTACCTCATCACCTACTAAATGAACTTGGGCATTAAGCACTCTGATTCACAGACTTTTTACTTGTTTCACGGCTGCTTGCAGTGGGTTCATTTGCCATACTGTCGGCAAGCTTTACAAAAGGCAGATATATGAGTACTGCAATTGCAAAGTTTACAACTGAAAGAAGTCCACCCATTATACTGCCTCCTGTGGCCAGGAAGCCGCTTATACCAACAGGAGTGATCCATGGTACCAGTACGTATGTTACTGGTACAAGCCCCGAAGCTGTCGCGATATAAGCAATAAAGGTTAATATTCCAGGTATAAGTATAAACGGTATCACTAAAATCGGATTGAGTATAATCGGCAATCCAAACATTATGGGTTCGTTTATATTGAATATGGCTCCGGGAGCTGAGAGCTTCGCGACCTCTTTGTACTCATGCCTTCTCTTGGTGGCTATATATATGGCAAGTATAAGAGCTAGAGTTGCACCACAGCCTCCAATGTGAACAAAGGAGTCATAGAATGACTTTGTTACGATGTTAGTAGCAGCCAGACCTTGCTGTACAGCACTTGCATTTGCTTCAAGTGCAGGCAGATACAATGAATTTACTATAGGGTCGAAAATATTGCCCCCGTGCAAGCCAAAGAACCAGAATACATTTAGCAGTACTGCAAGAACAATTGCTGAGCCTATTCCTTGACTGAAGCCCTGAAGAGGTTTCTGGATGACATTGTAAATAATATCATAAAGGCTGTTTGCTCCGGCATTTGTGATTATATGTCCTACTATTCCGAAAAGGTATAATGACGCAATACCCGGTATAACTGCTGCAAATGCCCTGCCAACAGCAGGAGGCACATTATCAGGCATCTTTATTGTAAGCTTCTTCTTCATGAGCTTGACAAATATCTCAGTTGATATAAGTGCAACTATAATACCTGTAAATAAGCCTGTAGCATTCAAGTAACTATAATGGATGTATCCCCAGCCTGCATTGCCATGGGCCTGGGGGGTTACAGTGATGAAAGAAGCAACGGAGACCAAGCCGGCGGCTAAAGCATCTACATCATAGCTTTTAGCAAGGTTATACCCTATCGAAAATACTACTACCAAGGTCATAATGGCGAAGGTACCCCACCATACATTTCCGTTAATCCCCCTCAGTATATTTAGTGCAGGGATCCAGTTGAGAAGTGTGTTGTTCAGTAATACAGCCACTGAGCCTGCAAGTATCAAAGGCATGATGCTTACGAAGCCGTCGCGGACAGCCACAAGATGTCTTTGTGAACCTATTTTCCCGGCTATCGGAACAAAATGATTTTCCATGAATTCCAGAAACTTATTCATATTAATCCCCCTTATAATTATTTGTAAGTCTAAACTGTTATTTAGTACTAACAGCAAGCTCCAAGGCCTGTTTGACCACAGCATCCCCCCTCATCATGCCATAGTTCAAACCGTCAATGACTGCTATAGGAATTCCTTTGGGCTCAAGCTCCTGCTTCATTTTATTGAATAAAAACCTTACCTGTGGAGCCAGAAGCACTACATCAGCCTGATCAATACTCTGCTTTACCTCAACCTCCGGTACTGCAAAAATTTCAATGTCGATACCTTCTTTCGCTGCAGCATCCTTCATTTTGGTTACCAACAGACTGGTAGACATGCCTGCTGAACATACCAGCATAACCCTCAACACAAACTTCTCCCTCCTCTATTAATTCATTACACAACTGCTTGGTGAACCGGAGTACAACCTTCGCCGATATCTTTTTGCTATGCCTTTGCCAAGTGGAAGTCAAACAAATTTTTTATCGTATCAAATGCATCAGTTTCATCCTGGCCTTCAATGACTATCTCCAATTCATCTCCATTTGAAGCTCCAATACTTAAGACGCTCAGAATACTTTTACAATTTGCTGTCTTATCATTCTTCTTAATAAGAATATTTGAAGAAAATTTCATTGCAGTACTTACCAGCATGCTTGCCGGTCTTGCATGCAGTCCGCACTCACTATTGACAATAACACTAGATTTTTTCATTACTTCTTGATGCACTCCCTTCGTTTCTTGTCATTTGTATACATTTGCAAATTTACTGCCAAGTCAGACAAAATATTAAGAAAATTTATATATTTTTACAAAGTATGGGAATGTGGTGCAGTTACAGTCTTTGCACAGGTATATACTTTTGAGGCTTACCTTTCAAAAACAAAAATAGTGTGTAAAGAACATTACACACTATTTGCACACTTTTCACACACTATTATGGTTTACACACTTGTTGGCTCAATATAAATCGCACTATGTAGATTACACAAAGTAGTATGCGATTTATAACGACCAAGGAAAATGTTTCGCACTATTTGAAAAGGAAAATAAAGGACTTAGTGCGAAACATCTAATTCATTATTTGATAAAAACATCTTACATATATAAGCAGATTCGTTTTCGCCTACTTTAATGCCGAAGTGCTTATCCAAAGGTATAAGACAGCGGTTGACTTTCATAAGCTCATGAATGTATTGCTCTTTGAAGCTGTTTAGGTCATTAAATACCGTTTCCCGTCCCCCTTGCTTCAGCTTATCCAGAAGGAAGCACATATGAAGTATAATGCCTATCTTTACCTCACTCTTGACCTGAACCTTCAGTCGATCCTCAATATCGTATATAATATGCCTTATATTATCTACTGCATCTTCACAGTCCACAGCCGACAGATGCTCCTTCAGCGAGTGCTTTATTCCCAGATAGGTGTCTTCTTCCCTTATTATTCGGTCGAGCCGTCCTATCCCTTCATGATTAAGAATCTCTATTGCAGGAATAAGGGGTATGTCATCCAGTTTTATATCAATTGTACTTACAATTGCCAGCACCTTGTACTTTTCTCTGTAGTGCTCTACTTTGCTCAAAAACTCGTTTTTATTGAGTATTTCAAGAGGTATAACTTCAATTTCATCCTTCTGTATCAGCTTGTTCTCGATAATCTCCTTAAGCTTTCTGGATGCACCATCTCCCGTGAAACATGCTGTTATGATTATACTCTTTTTAACAGAAGCGTTCTTTGCATTCTCCAATGAATTCAATTGATAAGCTTCTTTAATACTGTCATAAATATAGTAAATATCCCTCCCCAGTACGGCTTTGCTGCAGGCATCCATGACAAGCGGAGTGCTTACCATAGCAATCGTCTTCACCAATGTACCGGTTTCTTCGCTGATCATATCACCAAAATTTATGAGAGATCCCATGTCTACCATTAATAGTACGCCTCTGCCCTTATCCAGTTCCAGAACGGTATTCTTAGCATTGGTATACATAGTTTCGGGGCTCATGGTAAGAGGCATATCCAAAGCTGCTGCATGATCTGTACCGACCAGGGAGTTGCACACTTCAACCATGCTGCTGGCGGTAGAATTACCATGCATTATTACCAGTATTCCTACTTTGTCGTTTTCCTTCGTATTGAATTCCAGAGGGCTTGAAGCCAGGAACATTGTCAGGTATCCGATTTCATCAAGGGGTGTATGTATTCCCAGTCTGATATCCATAAGCTTTGCTGCTTCCATGGCAGCCAGAAACTCATCAGGATATTCTACACGGATGGAATTGAGCCTCGGATGATATATGCTGATTCCCTTTCTTGCTCTTTCTATAAAGCTGTTTATATGTAAAAGCAGTGCCAAATGAATTCTCTCATCAAATTCGCGCTTGAGTTTTTCCTGTGTTGTTTTGATTATTTCCATAACCAAATCCATTACTTCTGCAGCTACGATTTTTGAAATTTCATTTTTTCTTAGTTTTTCAGGAAGTTCTCCAATATATTTTTTGAAATGACTTTCGATATCCATATTCACAATATGGTTGATCTCTTCTTCTTTCATACCGGATTCCTTAAGAAACTGAAGCTTCTTCTCGATGATATCATAAAAATCCTCATTTTCCTGAAGCTGATAATCCGTACTATGCTGCTGCTCCTCCTTATAGCCGTACCTTAAGATATCCCCTTTGTTTTTAAGGAGATGGTCGACTTCATTTCTGTTATTTTGGAGGTTCAACATACCTTTCTTAACATGCTGAGGCAGATCTGCCTGTGAAACCAGCATATATCCCTCATTCTTTGCTTTGTAGTTGACAAATGCCCTGGCACAAGCCAACTGTATGTCGCTTTTCAGTTGACCTATATTGTTTGGGCAGTCATACAACAGAAATGATGTGACGGAGTTTTTGTCAATATATATACCCTTTCCGATTCTCTTTGATTCCTGCCTTAGAAAGCTTTCGACAAGATAGAAACGCTCATTGAGCCCTCTGTCTTTTAGCGACGGCAATTTTATAATCATAGGGATTCTTCTCGCAAAGGTGTTCAATAGGAAGGATTGTGGTTCTTCCGTAGTAGCGGCAATTATCTGTACAGTGGCATATACTTTCTTTTCTGTTTCTCCAAGAGGTTCGAAGCAGCCCTTGTCGATAAAAGTAAAGAGCATTTCCTGTCCCTGGGGGGATAATCTGTGTACTTCATCCAGCAGGAACATTCCGCCGTCCGCTTTTTTCAAGAGTCCTTCCCTATCCCGGTCGGCACCGGTATAGGCTCCTTTTTTGACCCCAAATATCTGAGATATAAGAAGCTGTGGATTATCTGCATAATCTGCACAGTTAAAACGGATGAAAGGTGCATTGGGGGCTATTACTCCTGATTCTACTGCAAATTGGTACATAAGCTCGGCGAACATGGATTTTCCTACACCGGTTCCTCCCAGAATCAAGGTATGCAGACCATTAGGAGGATAAAGAATAGCAGCTTTTGCCTGCTGTACAGGTATTTGAAGGCTCTGATGGATTCCTGCAACTTTATCAAGGCTGTTTTCACCCTTTCGCATATTTGGGGCAGCTTCGGCAGTTTTGTTTTTTACCGAGCAATACAGCACGGGCCGCCCATCAATTCTAGCTACTTTCTTTTCGTTGTAAAGCTGGTTTAAGTAACGGCTTGCATTTGTTCTGTCGATAGTCAGCCTTTTACTTATTTCAAAGGCAGAAACCCCATTTTCTGCTTTACCTTCCAATTCAAGCAGGGCTTGAAGCACCTCTTCAACTTTCTTCACAGTGACCCCCCCAAAAAAGACATACAGACTATATATATGCGTAGAAATCTGTATTTGATGGACGATTAGCAAAATACATAGCTTTACTATAATCTAACATATATTCATATGATTGGGCAAATATATGTTTTTTGTAAAAATCAATTTCTGCAGAAACTACTGTTTTTTTTGATTTCTGCCAAGGTTTGATCCTCCAGGAGCTGTGCTTTTGCAGCTACTTCATGCCTGTCCAGGATACCTTTTTCTATAAGCAGCTCAATTATACTTGTTATTGCCAGAGTATTCTTATAATCTATCTCCTTCAAATCTGCAATTTGGCTAATCATATTCAAATTGTTCATATAATACCCTCCCTTGTATTAATTACAGTATTAACCAACCCATCTAGATTATTACCTTGCTGCTAGTCGAATATACTGAAGCAAAAAAGTAAAATTTCATAAAACTGTTGCATAAGTACATAATAAGTAGTAGAATATGAAAAAAGTCGATTATATTAAATGCTTTGAAGGGAAAAGCTATAGGTATGCCATTAAGAGAGCGGGCGGTAGGTGAAAGCCGGCAGGCAGCTTGTATGTTTCCATCCCGGAGCAGTCTGCGAGGAGCAGAACCGGCACAGCCGTTATACGTATGAGTGAGTAGTAATATTAAATTACTGCTAATTAGGGTGGCAACGCGGAAAGCCTTTCGTCCCTTTTTATTGGGACTGAAGGCTTTTTTTATTTTTAAATATACAATAAGGAGGCAATACTATGCTGGATATTAGAGCAATTAGATCCAACCCTGAGGAGATAAAAAGAAAGCTATCAAGAAGGGGACAGGAGTTCAGAATCGATGACATTCTGAAGCTGGACGAAGAAAGAAGACAGGTGATTTTCGAGGTAGAGGAGCTTAAAAGCAAGAAAAACAAAGTGTCCGAAGAGGTTGCAAAGCTTAAAAAAGCAAAGCAGGATGCAGAAGCTATGGTTCTGGAAATGAGAGAAGTATCTGAAAAGATAAAGGAAATGGATGACAGGGTAAAAGCGCTTGATGAAGAGATAACCGGAATACTTATGACCATACCCAATACTCCAAATGACAGTATACCCGACGGCAGCTCCGATGCAGACAATCTGGAAATCAGGAAGTATGGAGAGCCTACCAAGTTTGAATATGAGCCAAAGGCCCATTGGGATATAGGTGTTGATCTTAACATACTTGACTTTGAAACTGCCGCAAAGGTAACAGGAGCAAGATTCACCTTCTACAGAGGGTTGGGAGCAAAGCTTGAGAGGGCCTTGATAAACTTCATGCTGGATACGCATATTGAAAAAGGCTATACCGAGATATTCCCGCCTTTTATGGTTCACAGAAGGAGCATGATGGGTACAGGCCAGCTGCCGAAATTTGAAGAGGATGCCTTTAAGGTTCAGAACACCGATTATTTCCTTGTACCGACTGCTGAAGTACCGGTCACCAATATGTACAGGGAGCAGATACTTGACGGCAAAATGCTGCCGATAAAGCATACTGCTTACACTGCATGCTTCAGGGCTGAGGCAGGTTCAGCAGGGAGAGACACAAGAGGACTCATAAGGCAGCACCAGTTCAACAAGGTTGAGCTTGTCAAATTTGCAGACCCTGAGAAGTCATATGAAGAACTGGAATCTCTCACTGAGGATGCAGAAAGGATATTGAAGCTCTTAAAGCTCCCATACAGGGTGGTATGCCTCTGCGCAAGCGATTTGGGCTTTTCATCTGCTAAGACCTATGATTTGGAGGTCTGGATGCCGAGCTACGGAAGGTATGTTGAAATATCCTCCTGCAGTAATTTTGAAGACTTCCAGGCAAGAAGAGCAGATATAAAATTCAGACCGGAACCCAAGGAAAAACCCAGATTTGTTCATACACTTAACGGCTCCGGACTTGCTGTAGGAAGAACAGTAGCAGCTATACTTGAAAATTTCCAGCAGGGAGACGGAAGTGTAGTAATACCAGAAGTTTTAAGACCATTTATGGGTGGATTGGATAGGATAAGGAAATAGCAATAAGGCTTTATGCACGCCGGGTAAAAGCCTGGCGTGCATAGCAGCATCAAAAGCTGCGTATAATTTAAGTGCTACATAAATGTATCATTGAAAGCATTTACTATAAATCATAATATTTGTTTATTGACACTTAAAAATAATATTGCTATAATGTATATTGTTCACTCAAGGAGAGATGTTCGAGCGGTTTATGGAGCTGGTCTTGAAAACCAGAGGCGTGTTAAAGCGTCCGAGGGTTCGAATCCCTCTCTCTCCTCCATATAATTTCATATAAACTTTATGAAGTAGTCCAAGGAGAAGTACTCAAGTTTGGTCGAAGAGGCGCCCCTGCTAAGGGCGTAGGTCGGGAAACTGGCGCGAGGGTTCGAATCCCTCCTTCTCCGCCATCAATGTATATGTACCAATGTTCTTAACAAGAGACATTGGTTTTTTTATATCTTTTTTGATTAAGGAGGGCATGAGAACCCTCAAAGAATGGCCATTAACTATTTATGAATTAATATTTCCGTTACATACGCAGGATTTGAAATTCACTAAAAAAGTGCGGCTGCCGGCCATCCGGCTTCGAATCCCTCCTTCTCCGCCACTAAAGATATTATAGTCAATGCTAAAACAAAGCATTGATTTTTTATTATGTGCGGATTCGAACCCGAGAGGGCAATTTGCGTTAAGAAAATGGTCCGGTGCGAGCATTTTTAGCTTCTTCCCTTATTTTCCTCCTCATCGCCCTGCTCCGCTTTCTCCGTTATACTGGAGACAAGGCGGGATTTTTTCATTTCTGCTTCATTTTCTGAAACGCTGCTTTCAAACGTACTGCTGTGTTTATACTCTTTTTCCATATATCTCTTCCTTTCAATATGAAATATGCCATACAATTAGTTTTACCTTATTTACATAAAATATAATTAGAAGAAAGAATGAAAATGACAAATATTAGTAGAATATATGTAGAATATATTTGGATATAACGCTATAATGGTGTTTAGCGGGGTGAATTCATGAAAAAGCTTAAATTTATATATAATCCTTCTTCCGGGGACGGAACTCTTAAAAACAGGCTGGATTATCTTATCGAAAGGTTCCAAAAAGCAGGCTATATGATGGTTCCGTTCAGAAGCAGCAACATCAGTACTCTGGAAAAAGCATTTTTTGACATTTATGAAGATTATGAGGCTATTTGTGTTTCCGGCGGTGACGGCACATTGAGCAGCGTAATAAGTAAAATGGCCTCCATGAAGCTTAGCCTGCCGATCGGAATATTTCCCTTCGGCACAGCCAATGATTTTGCTGTACACCTTAATATTCCCAGGGATATTGAAGCCTGCTGCGAAATCGTAGAAAAGGGCAACATAAAAAGAGTTGATATCGGCAAGGTAAATGACAGCCATTTTTTGAATGTATGCAGTGCGGGACTGCTGACAGATGTGGCTTATAAAACGGATACCAACATGAAGAATGCTCTGGGGAAATTGGCTTATTACATGAAGGGGCTAGAGGAAATACCAAAGTTTACTCCGTTTAAAATGCGGCTTCAGTATGACAGCAATGTGATTGAAGATAACTTTCTGCTATTTCTGGTACTAAACGGCAGCTCTGCAGGGGGGTTCAATAAACTGGCTCCCTATGCAAAAATCGACGATGGGCTTATGGATGTCATTGCAATTAAGAATACAAACATAACCAATATACTTGCTTTATTCTTGAAAATATTAAGGGGAGAGCATATCAACGATCCAAATCTCTATAATTTTCAGACCGATAAGCTTATGATTGCCTGCGAAGGCAGTTGTGATACAGATATAGATGGGGAGCGGGGGCCGAATTTTCCCCTGGATATAGAGGTTAAGAAGCATTTTTTGAAGGTATTTGTACCATAAGAGTTAAAAAGAACCTTCCGGATTATAATCCGGAAGGTTCTTTTTTTCGGAAATCATAGGAAAAAAGTATTAGATTTCATGATAAATATAACCAATATGACTAATTGGACAGGAAATTATTCTGTGAGACAATGGCAATAAGAATTATCAGTCAGAATATTCAGCTAAATAAAAAAACAAACGTATTCTTCTTGCTCATGCTTAAGCACGGAAAACTTACAGGTAATAGAAATACCCGCTTTTTTTGAGAGAGTATTTTTGTTATAAAAACGCGATTATAGAGAGGAGAAATTACTGTGGAACAAGCAATAGGAAAAAAAGATCCCTTTCGTTGGGTAATGCTGCTTTTTATCTGTCTTTTTTATTTTGTAATCTTAGGTTTCACCAATCAGTCATTTAACATTCTCCTTGGCACCATCACAAAGGATATGGGTTGGACCGCCGTTCAAAGAACAGCAGTAGCTACGGCAATGTCTTCGGGAATGATCTGGTTTGTATTCGTAGCCGGAGCCTTATTGGATCGCTTTAGTGTAAAAAAGATTATGGCATCTACAGTTTTGATTGTTGCAGTCTTAATATTTTTACGAGGTCAAGCTCAAGGGTTTATGTTTTTCTTTTCAATAATGTTTGCTTTTGGTGTTGCCAGTGCATTTTATATGCCTGCATGTACAAAAACAATCGGATTATGGTTTGATAAGGATGAGCTTGCATATGCTAACGGATGGCTTACAGCAGCCAGCCCGATAGGGCAAATAACGGCCAACCTGTTTGCTGTCAAGATTCTGACTAAGCTGGGTGGCTGGCAAATGCTATATACGACAATAGGTGTATGCGTTCTCGTAATTGTGGCTTTCTTCTTCTTTATTGCAAGGGACAAGTCAAGTGCTGATGCAGCATTGAAATCTTCAATCATAAAAACCGCAGACCTGGGTTTCTGGAAAAACATCGGAGGCATTTTAAAAGTACCTATGGTTTGGGTTTATTGTATTGCCAACATGGCGTTCCTGGGATCCATTTATGCAGGAGGGGCATATGGACAGCTGGTTCTACAGACTGATCCGGGATGGATGCTTGACAAATCAGTCTCAGGACAGATTCCGGCTTTCAACAATTTTGCTTCTATGATAGCCTATGTTGTCGTTCCAATGATCATCGTCAAGGTTGGACGCCAGCATTACAATAAATTTGCAATTGTGGGCGGTATTATTGCTTCTGTGGCTTTCATAATCGGCTACCGTAGCTACAGTTATAGTGCCATAGCAGCATGTATGGTCATAGGTGGGGTTTGCTACGGTGCAATCGTACCGGCCTCAAAGGTTTTGATGCTTCAGTTGCCGGAAGTATCAGGCCCCCGTGCCGGAACCGCCCTGGGGTTATTTGTGACCATTGAACGTATCGGTATAACTTTTGCAACAGGTATACTGGGAGGGCTGGTATCAGGCAGCCCGGAAACAATGTCGATTACACTTTCGAATTTCTATGCTGTTCAGCTTATTGCACCAATTCTCATCCTGGCTGCTGCAGTAGTAGCTAAAAGAAAAAAGGTGGTTCAGCAATCAATTACGGCAAGTAATTAGAGGAAATATCTTTAGGGCGCTGATGCCGTTTTACAGGAGGTTTAATATATGCGTGCTATAGTTCTTGAGGATAAAAAGAAACTGGTTGTTAAGGAAGTAGAATCCCCGGCAGCTGATGGCAAAAGGCTTATCATGAAGGTAGAGTGTGTTGGCATCTGCGGTTCCGATTTGCATATATGGGAAGCCGGAGAGAGAATCGGGATAATCATGGGTCACGAGTTTTCAGGCACTGTCGTGGATCCAGGCGACCGCAAGGATTTAAAGGCAGGCGACAGGGTCACATGCTTATCAACTGCTCCCTGTCTTAAGTGTGATTTCTGCAAGAGTGGAAAAGAAAACTTATGCAACGCCAATAGCAGAGCACCGGGAATTCTGAGCCCCAAAAATATCGGAGCCTATGCCGAGCTTTTTTCACCGGTACAAAATGAATACATAAGGAAAATACCTGATAATGTAAGCTTTGAAGAGGCAGCGCTGAACGAACCTGCACTTACCGGCATGCGGGCTGTGCAGGTCGGAGGAGTAAAAAAAGGTGATAAGGTGTTGATTGCAGGTGGTGGAATCATAGGCTCCATGACAATACAGTGGGCAAAGGCAATGGGAGCGGATTACGTTGCATTAACAGAAGTCAATCAACACAGATTGGAGAAAATAAAATCCTTTGGTTATGTTGATGAGGCCTTTGACCCAAGAGAACCTGACATATTAAAAAAGATGCTGGAGAGGACAGGTGCACCTACTATAGTTGAAGGCGGCGGATTTGACGTATTTATTGATTGCTCCGGAAGCGAAGCGGCAATAAATTTTGGGATTTCGCTGCTGAGGAAAGCCGGAACTGTCGTTTTCGTAGGTATTTCCTTCAAGCCTATATCCTTCAACCTGTTCAGTGTGGTAATGAAGCAGATTAAAGCTTATGGGCTCCTGAATTATACACCTAGAAGCTTTGACGAATGTTTGCAGGCAATTTCCGACGGCAGGTTCCCTGTAAAACAATATCACACAGCTTCAGCAAAGCTGGATGAAGCCCAAAAGTCCTTTGAACTGCTGGAAAATCCGGCAAGCGGACAGTTTAAGATTATACTTTACCCGAATAAAATATAAAGTGCATCAGATTAAAGGGGAGAGGATATTTGTATGATGCGATTTGATGATGATTTTAAAGATAAGGTTGTTATGGTTACCGGTTCAGGCAGAGGGCTTGGTGCTGAAATGGCAAAAATTTTTGCTGAAAATGGTGCACATATTGCGGTTGCTGACATCAATGAGGAGCTCGCAAAAAGCACAGCTGCGGAAATAAAAAAGCTGGGTGTGAAGGCCATCAGTGTAAAAATTGATGTAAGCAATCAGGAATCTGTATATGCAGCAGTAGATTACGTAGTTAAAACCCTTGGAGGACTTGATGTACTTGTAAATAATGCAGGAGTAGGTACAACGAAAATTGGCCCTCCTCTTACAAATATCCCGACGAGTGACTGGCAGGCATGTTTAAATGTCAACTTAATGGGAACAGTCTATTGTTGTTCGGCAGTGCTGGATCTGTTCAAAAACCAAAGGCATGGCAAGATTGTAAATATATCTTCCATAGCGGGAAAATCAGGTCAAACCTCCATACCTCATTACGGAGCATCAAAAGCTGCCATTATCCATTTTACCCAGTCATTTGCAAAGGAGATGGCACCTTACAATGTTAATGTCAACTGCGTATGCCCCGGATACATATATACTGACAGATGGGTAAGCTTTGGCCAGAAGCTAAAGGATATAATTGCACCCAATAATGATACTGTTACAGGCAGGGATGTATTTCTCGCACACATTAAGAAGACAACTCCCTTGAACAGAGAGCAGACCTGCAGGGATATTGCGGAAACGGTTCTTTTCCTGTGTTCAGAATCAGCACGGCAAATCACGGCTCAATCAATAAATGTTGATGGTGGTGCTGAAACAAAATAGTTTTGTAAAAAGGATGAAGAATTAACTTCATCCTTTTTATAGATAAGTTTATTATGCTATGGAATATTAAAATTCGTATTGGACGGGAGGCGCAAAACCTATAATGGAAGGAATGTTATTAAGGGTTAATCTTAGTAATGGAGGTATTACAAAAGAAAGTATACCGGAAGTATATTTGCGTGATTATCTGGGAGGGTCAGGTCTAGCTGCAAGGTATTTGTATGATGAAATCCCAGCAGGTAAAGATGTATTCGATAAAAGTAACAAGCTATGCTTTTCAACAGGACCTCTCAACGGAGGGTTTTTTCCGACTTCTGGACGTTACAATTTATCATGCCGTTCTCCTCTGACCGGTATATGGCTGGATACAAGCTCTTCGGGGAAATTCGGCTACTACATGAGAAGGGCTGGCTTTTTGGCTATAATAATTGAGGGAAAATCGGACAGGCCGGTTTATTTATATGTCAACAACGGACATGCAGAAATAAGGGATGCAGCAAATATATGGGGCAAGACAACATCAGAGGCTATTGCACTGATTAAAAAAGACTGCGGTGCAGAAAAATCCAGTGCTGCGGTAATCGGCCCTACCGGTGAAAAACTGGTCAGGACGGCATGTGTAATAAATGACGAGAGCAGGGCTGCCGGTCGTGGAGGAGCAGGCGCTCTTATGGGCTCAAAGAAGCTGAAAGCGGTTTTGGTCGCAGGTGACATGGAAATAGAAAGTTTTATGGAAAAGGAATGGAAGGAGACCGTGAAGCAGCTTATCGGGAAGATTATGGCAAATCCGATAGTAGGAGCGCTTAAACAATTCGGTACTGCCGTGGGTATGGCATCAGCTCCCAAAACGGGTGATGCTCCTACAAAGAACTGGCAGTATGGTACATGGGATAAGTATGGGAATATCAGCGGACCTACCATGACTAATACCATTCTTAAAAAGCATGCCCCCGAATGTCATTCCTGTCCCATACAATGCTCACGTTACGTTGAGGTAAAGGAAGGGCTGTACAAAATGGAGGGAAGCGGTCCGGAATATGAAACCTTGGGCTCCTTTGGTTCACTTTGCTTGAACAGCAATATGGAGTCCATAGCATACATGAATATGTTATGTAACGAGTATGGTATTGATACGATTTCAGCAGGCTCAGCAATCGCATTTGCAATGGAAGCCTATGAGAAGGGCATAATTACAAAAGAGGATATGGACGGAATTGACCTAAAATGGGGCGATGCGGATGCTATACTGGCCATGCTCAAAAAGATTCTCAACAGGGAAGGCTTTGGAGAGCTTCTTGGCGAAGGCGTAAGGCACGTCGCATCGGTGCTTGGCAAAGACAGTGAGAAATTTGCGGTTCATGTAAAGGGACTTGAGCTGCCTATGCATGACCCAAGGGCTTTTTTCGGCTATGGGATAACCTATGCTACTTCACCAAGGGGGGCTTGTCACTGCCATGGATACATCGGCGCATGGGATGGACGCCGCGGACTGCCTGAAGCGGGATTGACGGATGCACAGGAGGGTCATTCGATGAGCGGTAAAGGCAAGTTGGCTAAAGCTGTGCAGGATTATAGCACAGTAGTATGCTCTTCTATAGTTTGCCTCTTTACAACCTACGCACTGGGACCGGAAGATATGGCTGAAGCTTTAAAACTAGCCACAGGCTATGATTACAATGCTCAGGACATACTAAAAATCGGCGAGAGGGTGTTCAACCTTCAAAGGGCATTCAATAACCGTTTTGGCGTTACCAGGGAGGATGATATCCTTCCGGTCAGAGTAATGACACCCCAAATAGGCGGTCCCAATGAGGGAATCGTAATGAATTTTGAAGAACAGCTGGCAGAATATTATGAAGCCCGCGGATGGAAGAAAGACGGCAAGCCGTCCGAAGCTAAGCTTAAAGAGCTGGGCCTTGATTTTGTAATAAAAGATTTGTACTGAAAATGGTGAGTTAAAATGTTAAAGGTTAGGTTTTTTAGTATAGAAGGTATTAGTACAAGAGAAGAGCTGTTTGATGCAATAGATTTGGAGGAGCTGCTTGCTGAAGTATGCCGGAAGTATGGGCATATAAGCAGGGAGACGCTGCACGATTGCATTGTTTTAGTGAATGGCAGAAGTACGGCAGCGGATAACGGTAAAAATATAAGCTTTAGAGACGGTGATGAAGTACAGCTTTTGGCACCGATAGTCGGAGGCTGATACGGGCTCAGAGGTTTAGCAAGTGCCATGTCAAAAGGGTGGAACGGAATATCCACCCTTTTGTATATGTATTATCTTTTTGACCCTAGTTTGTTTCCCCTTCGAATTTGAACATCAAGGCGGTCCTGCTGGTGACTCTCACCTTGCTGAATATATTCATTATATGGGCTTTGACGGTGTGGTTGCTTATATACATCTTATCCGCAATTTCCTTGTTGCTGTATCCCATTTTAATGAGAGATACGACTTCCAATTCACGTTTTGTCAAACCATACTTCTTTCCTATCTCATCAACAATTTCATTGGATTGCGCTGCTTGCTTGGTTATAGAAACGGAATAGATGGTTTCAACATTGCCTAAGTCATCAGAAAGCAGAAAGGAAGTCATAGTAAAACAGAATACATTGTTGTTGGCAAACATCCTAAAGCTCTGGTTTGAATTGCCCGCTGAAAAATTGCTTTTAATACGGTTGATGGCCTGTTGAATGTATATATTGCATGAATCGGAGGTGGCAATTATATTTAAGTAGTTTGAATTGTCGGTGCTTTCTTTGGTATCAAAAATCTCCAGACAAAACTCATATGCGGATTTATTGCATTCGATCAGCATGAACTTGCTGTCAAGAACAAGTATTCCTACAGGAGTTTTTTCCACACAATGCTTCAGCAGGTTTTGCCTGAAGGAAGCATTGGCCATATCAACTGCAATTTTATAATTATGCGCAATATATTTGTGGATGTTTTCCAGAATTACGTAATCATTTTTGGAAAAATCACCGTCTTTTTTGGAGCGGAGGATTCCGATCGAGCCTAAATGGATATTATCGATATTCAAAAACATGCATATCTGATAGTATAAGCCGTTGTAGCTCAAAAAATCATAATATTCCGTGGACTGATATTTATTATACGGCATGATGTCAGTTATGGATAATACCGGCTTTTTTACAAGGGATTTAGGGAG
Organism: uncultured Clostridiaceae bacterium; assembly: GCA_964619815.1. GTDB lineage: Bacteria > Bacillota > Clostridia > Lutisporales > Lutisporaceae > BRH-c25. Next base: position 20,880 of record CAZUGK010000065.1, read on the forward strand.
GTTCAAAGGTTGAAAAATATCGATTTTATAGTAGTACTCGCTGTAAAGCTTTAATCTTTTACTGTCAAGGTTTAATGCAACGAAGTTATTGGAAGCTTTGTTGATCTTGCCATCCTTACCGGCTGACTCATCAAGACAATATGATGAGTTGTTATTGTACAAAGGGAAAAAAGTAATGCGTTCAAAACCAAAATGCTTGTTCAGAAGCTGCAGCACATGATACTGGAAATTGCTGTGGTTTCTTTCCAATTCATACACAAACTCAAGAATAGAATCATATTCGCTACTATTTAACATCAATCAAAGCCCCCTTTTCTTTATGGAGATTATCTCTACTTGAAAAAAATTTCCAAAAACTAGTAAAAAGGCTTTTTGCTGCTGTAATCCATATGAATAGCATATTATGCTTACTCTTTAATTATATGCTAAATTTGGCATAGCTTCAAGTAAAGCGGAGAAATAAGACGAAAATTACTAATTTTTTGCGATAAATAAGAAAAAAGTATTAAATTTATTAAATGAATATAGCTATTATGACTAATTTAACTGAACCATTGATTATGTGAAAATAGAATCAATGGAAAAGGTAATAA
>CAZUGK010000066.1:0-8733 GCA_964619815.1 uncultured Clostridiaceae bacterium
GTGGGATTCGGTGGAGCTTGAGACAGAAAGCCAGACTGTCGGAAGAGCATATACACTCAGGATAAAGGATATCTCAGATAACTCAGTATTGGGTAACAGCATAACAAAAGAAATAAAAAAGGAATTCAGGGGAAAAGCAGCAGATAAATCAGCTCCGACGGTAGACCGCAACCCCAAAGCAATTACAGGGAATATCGTTGAGATAGTATTCAAGGACGCCAATGCTCTTAACGTCGAATCGGCATGTGACCCTGATAATTATGAACTGGATGAACTGGACATTGAAGAAATAAAGATAAAGGATGACTCCGACCTCTATTCGGAGGGAGGGAGAACCGTTCACCTGTATACAAGTGAAATGGATAAGTCTGAATACTATACTCTGATAATCAAGGGAATCGAGGATGAGTTCGGAAATGAACTGAAGACGACCTCCGGCAGCGGATACAAAAAATATAAGTTCAAGGGAATAGCTGAAGACAATACTCCTCCTTACGTTACCTTTGTGGAGTGCATTGACAAAACTATAGAAATCAAGTTCGATAATCTGCTGGATAAGTCTTCTGCAGAGAATATAACAAACTATAGGATTGATGGGCTGGCACTGGTAACAAAGGCAAGACTGCAAGAGGATGGAAGAACTGTAAGGCTTACTGTAAGCTCTTTGTCGTCGGATAAAAATCATTCCATACTTCTGAACAATATAAAAGATATATCTGGAAACTCATTATCCAACGTAAGCGTAAGTGTAGTATACAATGGAAATGTCAACGATACGGATGCTCCTGAAGTGGACTATATTGAGGCCATGAATGAAGATGAAATATGGGTTCATTTTGATGAGGAGGTTAGTGCACATTCAGCTGTATTGAAGGCATCAGGCTACATCTTCGAGCAGGTTGGAGATGTATTGGATAATGGTACTACGGTTGTTATGAAAGCAAACAAAAAAATGGATAATGTGGAGTATGAAGTTACCAGCTTGACTGGGGTCAGAGATCTCCGCAACAATGCATATAAATTTGAAGAGGGTTTGGATTTCTATGGGAGCGATATGGAGAATGATCCGCCTGAAGCAGAAGATTGGCAGCAATTTGATGTTAAAAGATTTAGGGTTATTTTCAGTGAACCCGTATTAAGCACCGGGGTATCAGGAATAAAAAATCCTAGCGGGGTAAGCTTGGGATGGAGTGCCAGAATAAATCCGGAGGATGAAGATTCCAACGAAGCATACAGCACTGTTGATTATATTGCTTCAAAGGAGATTCCTGCCAATAAGGAATTCAGATTCAATTTCACATCGATGATTACCGACTATGTCGGCAAGGAGGCTTATGATGAGAATGATGACGGCGGGCAGTCAGGCGTTACAATATTGGAATCCTATATGGAGGATGATGAGGATCCATATATAGAATATGTTGAGGCCATAACCCGGACAAAGGCACAGGTGGTGTTTAATGAAGCAATAGATTCAGAGCGCCCCGGAAGCTACAAGATAACCTACAGGGATGATAACGATAAGCTGAAGACAATTAGTATATCAAGAGTGGAAGTTGATTCGAAGGATGATAACAGAGTGAATATTATAACTGAAAATGAGATGAGCCAGGAATATATATACACACTGGTGACTGTGACAGCTGCATCAGATATTGCAGGCAACAGGCTTGATACCCATGACGTAGAGATAGATTTCGAAGGCTCAAATATTATGAGCAGCGACTATATACAGGGAGTAGAGTTTCAAGGTGACCGTTCCTTCAAAGTGACCAAGAGCAGCAAGATTTACAGTAAGATTACTTCCTTATACGAGCTTGATGAAAATGGAGATAATATGGGCAATATTATTGATGGTTCCTCGGTTCGAGTTTATGACAGTGTTCACAAAGTAACCTCCAGGAAACCGCTGCTGAGAGATGTAAGATACAAAGTGATTGTTGACGGACTGGAGTACAGATTCTATGGCGGAGTGCAGAACGACGGTATCGAGCTTGATACTGAGGCTAGAGAAATTACTTTTTATGATATGGATGTTGATCAGTATGATGTGGAAGCTTTTAGCGCCGATGGTGATGAGCTTGATATTGATGAGAAGAGCGGAAGCTTCTTCATAGATGCTTCAGAGAGATTGCACAATGGAGAATGGATATATATTTATGTGGTACGTGATTCTGATGATGCAATAATATACGGGACCAGGATAAAGATTGAGGGGATGCCTACGGCATCCTCCTCAAATGAAATAACAGGCTTCAGCTTTAAAAGCTTTGATCCAGATGTTGTAGGAAGCATTGATGCCGATGATAATATTATCAAGCTTACTGTGCCTTATGGGACTGATGTATCCCATTTAACTGCAAGCTTTGAATGTTCAAAATATGCTGTTGTAAAAATAGGGTCTGAGACTCAGGTGAGCGGAGAAACCAAAAATGACTTTTCAAGTGAGGTTACTTATACAGTTATAGCTCAGGATGGGTCAAAAGCATATTATAAGGTTATTGTGACAAAAGAGGAAAGCAAGCTTGAGAAGAAGATAAAAAGCTTTGTATTCGAAGAGCTGAAGCCTGATGTGGTGGGTATAATTGACGATGTTAATCACGTGATAACTTTGGAACTGCCGGCTGGAACAGATTTGAAGGCACTAAAGCCCTCTATTGAGACATCAGCAGATACAACTGTTTCCCCCAAGTCGGGAATTGAAAACGATTTCTCGGTGCCGGTGATTTATAAGGTCACAGCAAAAGACGGATCTGTACAGAATTATACAGTTAAAGCAAGTGTGCAGTTAAGCTCCGAGAATTTAATAAAATCCTTCAGGTTTGAAGGCGTTACTGCTAATGAGACAATTATAAAAGAAGGCAGTGAAAACACTATAAGCATAAAGGTACCCTATAATACTGATTTATCAAAGCTTAAACCGATAATAACCATATCTGATGGAGCAATAGTGTCTCCGAAATCAGGAGAAGAGAAGGATTTTACTGATGAGGTCACATACATTGTAACAGCACAGAATGGGTCAAAGGCATACTATAAGGTCACGGTAACAACTGTAGAGAGCAAGCTGGAAAAGAGAATCGAAGTATTTGACTTCAGGGAATTGAAACAGAAGATAACAGGCGTAATTAATCAGGCTGAGCATGAAATAGTACTGGAAGTACCTTATGATACCGACATCACATCAATTATTCCATACATCGAGACAACAGAGGGAACTACGGTATCGCCCAACTCGGGAGTTGCTGCAGATTTCAGAACGGAGCAGGTATATACTGTCACAGCCAAGGATGGTTCGGTACAGAAATATACTGTTAAGGTAACCAAGCTGCAGAGCTCGGAAAAATTAATAAAATCCTTTGTGCTTGAAAGCTTTGATCCGGATATAAACGGAGCGATAAATGATGAAAACGGTACAGTCAGCCTTGAAGTACCTTACAACAGCAGCATAACAGACTTGACACCCACAATCGTTGTTTCTGAAAGTGCTTCAGTACTGCCGAAATCCGGTGAAGCAAAGGATTTTACGAACCCTGTAACGTATGTGGTAAAAGCACAGGACGGTACAGAGAAGAAATATATAGCTACTGTCGGTACTGCCAAGAGTAGTGAAAAGGCATTCAAGAAATTTGGATTCCTGGAGCCTCAAGCTGTCGGAATAATCGATGAAGCTTCCAAGGCAATAGGTGTAAAGGTTCCTTATGGCACTGATCTGAAAAAGCTTAAGGCAGTATTTGAGTGTTCGGATGGTGCTGTAGTAAGAATTGATGGGAAGGAACAGAAGAGTGGTGAAACTGTCAGGAATTTCAGCAGGCCAGTTGGTTATAATGTTATTGCACCGGATGGTTCCAAGCAGAAGTATATAGTTACTGTAACTGCTGCGCTGTCAGGCGAGAAGTCAATAGATGGGTTTTCATTCACAAACATAAGCCCTGTCGTTAAAGGAGTAATAAATTCAGAAAAAGGTACCATTAACGTTGTAGTGCCGGAAGGTACAAATGTAGCAAATTTGGTTGCAAGCTTTACATTCACCGGCAAGTCGCTAAAGGTATCAGGGGTTGATCAGGTTAGCGGAACGACCCCTAATGACTTCACAAATCCGGTGGTGTATACTGTGACGGCTCCCGACGATTCTCCAGTGGAGTACACTGTTTATGTTGCAACAGGCAACATCAGCAATGAATAAAATATAGGAAGAAGGGCATATTTAGACTGATTTAATCAACGAGGAGGATACCAATATGGCAAACTTAGGAAGCCCTTTCGCAGGGAATATAGACCGGAAGATTTCAAAAGAGGAGCTTGTTCAAGCCATACGGCTTGATATTGCCGGGGAAATTGAAGCGATATTCATATACGATGCCCATGTACTGGCAACTGATGATCCAATGGCAAAGAAGGTTATCTCAGACATCAGAGACGAAGAAAAGGCTCATGTGGGAGAACTCATGGCACTGCTCAGGATACTCGATCCTAAGGAAGCTGAGTTTTTTGAAGAAGGCCAGCGGGAGGTACAGGAACTTCTTAAAGGGAAATAGTTGAAGCCTCCAATGGGAGGCTTTAATTCTTCTCATAGTTGGTATAGAATACAACTGTGGATAGAAATGAAATAAAAACCGCTGCCAAAGGAGAAGATGATAATGGACAATTCAATAGAAATAATCCGCAAGAATGAACAGAGTACAAGCACCTGGTCCGGTGGCACAACTACACAGCTTGCCATTTATCCCAGGTTTGCCGAATACAAAGAACGGAATTTTCTATGGAGGTTAAGCTCTGCCCGCGTCGATATTGAAGAATCAACCTTCACAAGCCTGCCTGGGATATGGAGGCATATTATGATTATTGACGGAGAAATGAAGCTTCTGCATGAAGGCCACCACAGCATTTTGATGAGGCCCTTTGAGCAGGACAGCTTCAGCGGCGGCTGGGTGACTAAGAGCATAGGCCGCGCCAGGGATTTTAACCTTATGCTCGGCTCAGGCTGCAAAGGACGGTTGGAAGCCATACTTATTGATAAGGCTGCGAATGCTGAAATTGCACTTGATCCGCCTGATGACGGCTTTATGAATTCAGTTGATGCATTCTACTGCGCAGCCGGTGAAGTTAGTGCGGAAATTGACAGTGTGGAGACATATACTTTATATGAAGGAGACCTTATGATAATAAGAAGCGGGGATGTAAACCTATGCTTCGATTGTAAAAGCAGTAATGCAGCAGTTATAAGGGCTAATATTCAATATTAGAGTGTAAATGCAAAATCACAGGTTTTGAGTATATTTTGACCGTAATGAAAAATACTAAAACCGGAGGTGATTTTATGAACAATTTAACACAGAAGGAAAAAACATTATTGGAAGACCAGAGGACCCATGAGGAAGTGTGCATAAAAAAATACAATGAATATGCAAATAGGGCTCAGGATCCTCAGTTGAAGCAGATATTTGGCTCCCATGCACAGAAGGAGCAGCAGCATCTTGACACCATCAACCAGTTAATGAGCGGCCAAGTGCCTAACATGAATCAGAATCAACAGCAGCAGAGTGCCCAAGGTCAAATTATCCAGGGGCAGCAGGCCATGAGGACAGGAAGCGGGAGCAAAAGCGATGCGGACCTGTGCAATGACATGCTAATGACTGAAAAATACGTTTCCGGGGCATATGATTCAGCAATATTTGAATTTGCGGATACAAACGTCCGGCAGACCTTGAATCACATACAAAAGGAAGAACAGCAGCATGGGGAAAGCATATTCAAATATATGGAGAGCATGGGCTTGTATAATCCTCAATAAAATTTGTAAAGCCCTCCAAATTAATTAACCCTTCTCATATAATCGAGAGGGGTTAATTCTTGTTTGTTCTGTTTTTTGTTTTTTTAAATTTAGACATAATAAACAAAATAATCGGAAAGCCAAAACCCATGACTAAGTTTATAGGTATAATCAGTTTGTCGGAAAATTCATCAAGCTCAAATTTGTTTATACTGACACCCATAGAAAGATAATATATCAGAATTGCTAGTGTGTTAATCAGAGGTTTTGTATCTGACAGCTTAAATATTGACTTAATAAGCTTAAGCAATATCGTGAAACATGTCGAAATCAGAATGAAGTCGGTAAAAATCCAGATAGCAACTACAATAGCTTCTATGTTTTCTATTGTATCCAGAATAGATATCTGTTTAACTACAGACAAAACAGGAGTGGGGGATCTTCGGGTAACGGAACTGCTTAGGACACCGATTGTAACGAAATCCACCAAAATTATACTCATTATATTAACTGCAACACTGATATAACCGAACTTCCTTAAACTCTTAAGATTCACAAGATTATCGCTTAAGAAAAACAGGGGAAACAAATAAGCTATTACTCCGGTTGAAGAAAGGCTCCCCTTGAGCATGGGCATTATATCGTTGAAATATACCGGTAATATATTATCGACCTTGACACTGGGCAGCAGAAATAATGCCAGCAAGAATAACGCTGTACCAATGAATGGCAGCACTATTTCACCCATTCTTGCTATTACAGTATAGCCGGAACGAAGTATATATGCGATGGGTATAAATGTCAGTATAATCAGTATATTATTATTGATATTCGGATATATCGATCCGGTAAGCCGCTCCACATAAAAACGCGTAAACATTGCTGTAACGTAGAATGTCCACAGCAGATACAGCATCAGTATAAGTTTTCCAAGGTATTTCCCAAAAACATTTGTTATGATTTCAGCCATGCTTTGGTCCTTATATTTCTTCAAAATACTGTCAATTACCAAAATGATCACAATAAAAGGTATAATGCTCATAATTGGAGATAACCAGCCAGCTTGGCCTGCTTTTGCCGCTGCATACTTGGGAAGAAACCTGGTAGCAGGTGAGGAAAATATAATTGTAAAAATAAAAAAAAGCTGTCTTGTAGATATCTTGTTTTTGGCGGCTTTCATATAAAGTCTCCTTATCTCATATTAAATATCTCAAATATCAGGTCTACAATGCTGGCAGTATATCTATGGGTATTGTAGTAATAGCCGTAGGCCAGGGTAATAGCTCCCAACATAAGCAGAACTACGATTTCTCTGCCCTGCTTTTTCTTTTTCATTTTCATTTGTATTAGCTCAACTACTATGGTGATTATTACAATAAAAATCAGAATGTATGTGCTCATTCGCCTGTGGCCCCCTCGCTGCGCCCTGTTGGCTCGCTGATAAGGTAGGTTCCCTTAATTCTGGATTCAACCCTGACATCAAATTTGATATCCGGAAACAAGTCCTTCCAATTTTCTTCAAAGTAGTCCCGCATCATAGGATAGTTGAGGATGAACTTTGAAATAATGCCAAATTGATCTGAATTATTTCCCTGGGCTATCTTTATAGTATTTTCAACTTCCTGCTTAATAGCCTTTTCCTGTTGTTCAGTCAAATAACTTATGATATCATGCTTAATTACATTTTCCCTTCCCATTACCTCACCGATATTAGTTGTAAAAGAAAGACCTACTGTGCAGTGGAGTTCACTGTCTTCAATCCTTGGTATTACCTTTACCTTGCTGTCAACTATCTCAAGGGATATCTCTTCACCATTCTTTGATTTAACCACGATTAATGCTGAGCCAATTCTGCCATTTATCCAGTTTATACCTCTGGCGTTTTCTCTGGAGGTAAAGTAGAGAAGCTTATCGCTCTTGAATACCGCATAGCCCCTTAATAATATATCGTATTTATCCTCCTTTGCTTCGCTTGTCATAGTATCTGTTAACTCTATAAATGGAATGAAGATATTAAGATTCTTGTTGTCCAATACCTGCATTACCTCGCTTAATGTCACAATGCTGGATAAGGATGTGTTTTTAACGCTATCTTCTATGTTCATAATTCGGTCTCCTACAAACATTTTTTGAGTATTTGCCTTTTTCACCAGGTTGTTTGCAGTATCCCCTTTGACAATATATATTTTTGCATTAAAATGTATGTCGTTCTGTCTGACTGTAAAGTCCAGATACGGCTGTATGCCTTTCCTGGCAATTGCTTCTCCAAACAGTATGTATTCGATATGTCCATAGTGGGGTTTTCTATCAGCGTAAACCAGAAGATTTCTAGCTGCATCAAACACAGTATCGCCCTCAGAGGCAATACTTTCCCCCAGCTGCATCTGTTGTTGTCCGCCACTGCCCGTTGAGATGTCCTTTGTTGTAAGTGTTATCTTTACCTTTCCATCCGGTGCTTCGTCGATTGACATTATCCTCGCAATAAAGAGCTTGTCAATTTCGTTTCTTCCCCTGGCAAACTGCTCACAACCAGATAAAGCAATGACTATTACAAGTAGCGTTGCTAAAACTGCAGACTTCTGCATATGGAATCTCACTCCATCCTGTTTTTATTGCTTGGATATAGGCTGCTTGGTCGTTTCTTCATGGTGCTAAAGGGAAACCTGAAAAGAGTATCCTGCAGTTGTTCATCCTCATTTGCAACAAAAGGATCCAGGTAGGGTACTCCGAAGGTTTCCATCCTGCACCAATGGTAGAGAAGTATGATCAACCCGAAGGTAAGCCCGAACATTCCTATTATGCTGCTCGTTATTACAAAGATAAAACGCCAGAACCTGAGAGCATTGCTGAAGTCCTGATTTGGCATTGTGAAACTGGCGATAGCGGTAATTGCTATTACTATTACAGTCGCAGGAGACACTATCTTAGCCTCTACTGCAGCTTGGCCTACTATCAAAGCA
>CAZUGK010000066.1:8743-21346 GCA_964619815.1 uncultured Clostridiaceae bacterium
CACCTACAATGGATACTGTCTGGCCTATGGATTTTGGCAGTCTCAAGCCTGCTTCTACCAGAAATTCAAAAGCCAGCAGCAGTAGAACCACTTCTACGAACATCGGAAAAGGCACGCCCTCTCTGGATGCAACTAATGAGAAAGCCAGTTCTGCAGGCAACATTTCCTGATGGAAGGTGGTGGTGGCGATATAGAAGCCAGGCAGCACAAGTGTGATAAACATTGCTATAAACCTTAAAAAACGGAGTAAAGATCCGATAATAAAATTATAGGAGTAGTCATCCGGTGCCTGCAGAAATTGAAGCATAGTACCAGGGACTATATAAGTAACAGGCGTGCCTTCAATTATAATTCCTACACGTCCTTCCATAATATTTATGCAAAACCGGTCTGGCCTTTCTGTATACATAACCTGAGGAAATGAGGAATACCTATCATCAATTATCATCTCCTCTACAGCGCCTGTTGTAATAACATCACCTACTTCAATAGCTTCAACCCTTTTCTTCACTTCATCTACCAGCTTTTTGCGGACGATGTTGCTCATGTATACTATAGCAATAATAGTTTTTGTTTGTTTTCCAACGAGAATCTGTTCGACACTCAGATAAGGGGATTTGATTCTCTTTCTGCATAAGGTGGTATTTAACCTTAGGTCCTCAACAAAGGAGTCCTTAGGCCCCTTTAGGACGCTTTCTCCCACCGGCTCAATGACAGCACGCTTAATTTCACTCCTGGTTTCGAAGGTGAAGGCTATTTTTGCATCGTTGAATATTATTGCAGTGCTGCCAGCGAGAATATCATCAATAAGGCTCTTCAGGTTCGTTTTCAGCCTTATTGTGGATGAATAAATTTTACCCATACTTATAAGCCTTATGGCATCTGCTGCAGTTTTGCAGGCATCGAATTGCTCCTCCTGTGCAAGAGGCTTCAATATGTTGTCGTTGACAACCTTGCCATCAACAAGACCATCTATATAGCAAAAAGTTAGAGGAATGTTGGGATTGTCCCTTATGAGTAATACTCTGGAGACAAAGTCAGCATTGTTGCTTAAAATTGTGCCGACATTTTCGGAAGTTACCTCTGTAGATGTATCATAAATACTTTCTTTCAGCATGGGTTTGGATTCCGATTGATTATTCTTATTTTTGGGAGACAAAGTATCACTTCCAATACTGCTTTTGGCTAATGTGTGGTGTTTATTCAGACTACAATAGTTTGAGCATTTTTATTGAAGTTTATGTTATAATGCAAGGTTTTGGCTTATAGTTTTGCCGTGGTTTCAACTATTTAAAATATGATTTATGAAACCCAGGCAACTTTTTGAAGCGGGCCTCATATAATATATTATTTTGATACGGAGAGGTGAGAAGAGAACTTGTATTTGAGCAAGGCGATCTAAATTTATTCCATAGAAACCGTAGAACTTTTCTTGAAAAATATCGAATGTCGGATGGAGGGAGCAGGATGATTACAATATCGGGAAATGCGATAACTCCTGCTGGTATGGCACATCAATACCCGGCAGGCAGTATCCAAAGTAAAGTACTTAATAAACTGTCCTCAAGCAGTACGCCTTATAGATATGCTTCAGAGAACCAGTTAAGGTTTGAACTGGATTTGCGTGCAGGCATAGTTAAGGCTGCTATAGACCTTAGCAGAAGCAAGCTCGCCTTCAGAACCTTCCAAAAATCCTTTTGCAACACCGATTACTGGGAACGTACCAATGAAGGGGGCTTTTTAGTAAAGGGCGGAGTGAAGCCCTCTGATGCAATCAGAGATATTTATTTAAACAGTCAAATGTACGGAACCGAATGCGCAACAGCAATAGTCATCATTTATTATAAGGCCCTTATTGATATATTTCCCGAGGAGAAATTCAATTACCTTTTTCAGGGCATATATCTGATGGATTGGGAGTACCTGGATAGCGACCTTGGAATAAAACATTTCAAAAGCACTTCGGATGTGCTGGCGGGAGATTGCCTGTATTTTGAGAATCCTGACTATAACCCCCTCACACCTCAATGGCAGGGGGAGAATGTTATAGACCTTGGCAACGGGACATATTATGGTCATGGTGTAGGTATAAGAAATGCTGCAGGGATCATCGAAGTCTTAAATACACTGAGGAAAAAAGATGCAACCAAATCAGCTTATTTATCCGGTTCAGTAACTCGTCCTGCATTTAAACTCCTGGCAAATAATTACTATACTTAACGTTTGTAGCTGATAAACGAATTTACTTATCGGATAAGGATTGGTATAATTAAACCGTTATACCGGTGAAAATTACGCAGGGGGGATGAACCTATGAATATAGCAATTGTAGGGGCAGGCACAGGAGGGAAAAACATAATTGAATCTTTTTCGAAAAATGATGAGATAAGAATTGTACAGGTAATAGACAATAGGGAGGACGCACCTGGGGTAATACTTGCAAAACAGCTGGGTATCAAATGTTCACGGTCAATGAGCGAAATTAATACTTCCGGCCTTGACTTGATTCTGGAAGCAACAGGCAACGAAAAGGTTAAGCAGGAGCTGAATGAGAGATTCGGAAAGGTATGCACAATAATAGATTCCTCCGGAGCCCTGCTTATAATGAGCCTTGTAAGAAGGGACATAGAAGTTCTGGATAAGCTGAACAGGCAAATTGAAGCTATTAAACATACCTCTGCACAGGTGCAGAAGCATCTTAAGGGGATAACAGATTCGATAGAAAATACCTTTGAAATAAATAAAAAGCTTAATGCAATTTCAAAGACATCTATAGAATATATAGAAGAAACGGACAAGATTATTCAATATGTCAACAACATTTCAAAACAGACGAAGATATTGGGAATTAATGCTACGATAGAAGCTGCCAGGGCAGGGGAACATGGGAGAGGCTTCGCTGTAGTGGCTAACGAGGTGCAGAAGCTGGCCGGCAGCAGTCAGGACTTCGCAAAAGAGATTACCAACATATTGACCAAGCTTGCAGCAGAGATAAGGGATGTGGAAGCTGTGGCCGAAAACCTGAACAAATTGTCCGAGCTTCAGGTCCAGGCATCCTCAAATGTGAATGAGGCAGTAAACAATCTTTCAGTGCAAATTACACAGTAATGTAATAATTAGGGAGTTGAGATAGATAGCTGCAAATGCTATAATAAATTACAAATGGAGGTGTTTTGATGAAAAACATTAAAAAAGTAACAGCACTAATTATAGCTATGTGCATGATAATAGTCTCACTCTCCGGATGTACAGCTGCTCCCGAGGGCAAAGCACTTTATGATGCGATGCTCAAGACTCAAACTATAACCTCAACTCAGGGAGACATGCAATTTGCTGTAAGATTAGATGCTACAGGTTTAAACGAGCAGGATAAAGTTAAGTTTGAGCAGATGAAAGCAATGCTTGATGGAGCAAAGCTGTCAATGAAAATGAAACAGGCAGCAAATGCCGATAACACAGCAGCCAAGGCACAGGCTGACTTGAACATGTCTCTTGGCGGAATAAATATGGATATGGGTGTTTGGGTAGACCTGGATATGAACGAAAACTCGCCGAAGTTCAAAGAGGTTATTAAGCTGCCTGCAATGTTTACGGCTATGGATCCGTCAATGGCAGGCAAGGAATACATGGTAATGGATTTCAACGAGCTTTTGAAGGCTTCTGAGGTTGGCGGTCAGGTTCCAAGCCTTGATTACTCCGATACAATGAAGTTTACAAAGGAATTCCAGGAAAAAGCTACAACATTTATGGGCAGATATTTGGCACAGTATGACCCCGGCTTCAAGTTTATAGCTGATGCAGGCACCAGGGATATAGTAACACCGGAACGTACTGTAAAAGCCCATATTTATCAGGTTAAGCTGGATGACAAAGCTGCTAAAAAGCTTGTAAGATATACAGTAAACAACTTTGCAGACAGTAAGGACGCTATAGATTTTCTGGTTGAATATGTGAAGCTTATTGAGAAGTTTGCTGTTTCTGCACCTGGAGCAGTAAATCCGGCAGCCGGGCTTGATATGATGATGGCCGACTTTGAGAAGGAAAAGCCTGCAATGCTTGCGGAGTTCAATAAGTTTATGGATCAGATTGAGAACATACAGCTTGTTGGGGATAAGGGAATAACTCTTGAATATGCTGTTGATGAAAATGGCTATTTAGTAAGCCAGTCAGGAAGCATGAATTTTGTTTTTGACCTTGCCAAGCTCGAAAGCATTGACGGCCCGCAGGACAGCATACCTGAAAGTGCGGGAGTATATAGCGTAGGCGTTGATTTCAGCATGTTGTCATATAACCTTAATAAGGATATGACTATAGAGATGCCGGTATTAACCCCTGAGAATTCAATTGATTACATTGATATGCTGGCGGCTGCAGCACAGGCCGGACCTGAACAGAATCTCAAAGCAGTGCCGACAGCTTCAAAGGTATTGGTAAATGGTAAGCCAATTTCTTTTGATGCATACACAATAGACGGCAATAACTATTTTAAGCTTCGTGATCTTGCTAAAGCGGTAAGCGGAACTCAAAAGCAGTTTGATGTAGCCTGGGACGGTGAAAAGAAAACGATAAACCTTATTTCTAACAAGATATATTCAGCTGTCGGAGGAGAATTGACACCGGGTGATGGGAAGGAAAAGACACCTGTATTGAACGCTTCATTAATACTGAAGGATGGGGTGGAGGTACCGCTTAATGCATATACTATAAACGGAAACAATTACTTCAAGCTGCGTGACATTGCGCAGGCTTTCAATATAGGTATTACCTGGGATGGAACTACAAATACAATAGGAATTGATACTAGCACGGGCTATGTTGAACCGTAAGAAATAAAAAAAATATAAAATAAAGGCTGCAGATTTCAGTTTTGGAATCTGCAGCTTTTATTTCATACTTTAATTTATAAAGAGCAAACTAAGTCAACTGAAGAATGAAACAGAAATTTTCAATATTTACTTGACAAAAGTAAGTAGCATATTGTACCATTATTACATAAAGTAAGTAACTATGTAAATGTAACTAAGAATAAATATATAATGGATAGGGGAGTAAATTATGGAAAGCTTAAAATCAATTATCAACGAAAGACGTTCAGCCAATAATTTTATTGAGGGTGTCAAGATTCCAGTGGAGGATTTTAATACTATCTTTGAACAGTTAAAGCTTGCACCATCATGTCATAATCTGCAGCATGCACATTATCTTGTTATTACTGATGCAGATAAAAAGGAGGAACTAAGAACAGCTGCTTTCAACCAGTACAAAATACATACAGCATCTGCCGCAATTATTGTTCTGGGAGATAAGGAAGCATATAAGAATGCGGAAAAAATATATTCAGGTATGCTGCATCTGGGAGTATATCAAGAATTTGAGTACAATCAGCTGATTCAGGACATAACCGGATTATATACCGGCAGGGGTAAGGAGTTTCAACGTGATGAAGCAATCAGGAATGCTTGCTTGTCAGCTATGATGTTCATGCTTGCAGCAAAGGACCTGGGATGGGATACCTGTCCTATGATAGGGTTTGAAACAGATAAGGTGCGTGAGATATTTAATATACCTGAAAATCTTGAACCTGCTCTGCTGATTACAATGGGAAAGGAAGACACCAGGAAGAGGAGAATGCGAGGGTACAGGAAGCCTGTAGGTGAATTTGTAACATTTGATTCTTTTTAAGGGATATGGGGATAGTGCACTATCCCTTTTTCCTTTTAATCACAACATTACTGGCCTGGCTTCAAGGTATGGTTTTCAATAAGAATAAAAATTACCAGACATACATAATAAATGGCAATTGAATAAATAAGCTTCCATCCTTCCATAAAAATCAGTATATTCATTTTTGCGAGTATACTTTGGCCCACAGCAGCTATAACAAATGGCACCAGTTTCCAATACCACCTGTCCAGGACACATACAAAAAACACTAAAAAGGTAACTTCAATAAGATGATAACTAAAAATGAATATTGTACTGGACCTGTACATGTTGTCAACTATTTTATCAATCAGGCCCAAGCTGTAATATTGTTTCCCTAAAAGCAACAGCAAGGGTGTGGGTGTATGGATAATGAGAAATCCAATAAAGTAGAATGTTAATAAGCGTGGGATATTATATTGTATATGTTTTATTTTAGCAAACCATTTCTTGACTATTACCAGAAAGGCAATGATATTTATGCCCGACATATAATATTTCCACCAATGCTGCTCATATATTTCCAGTTTTACAAACAAGTACTCAGTAAGGATGAAGGCCGCTGTAATCATGGAAACCCCTAAATAGCCCAATGAGTAAGTTGCCATCAGAACTGCAGCGGCAGGAAACATAGACACATTGAGGAAAAGGTGCCCTGCAAGGTTTTCGGCCCAAGTGTCTGTGGATATACCGGGTTTATAAGCATAGGAATTAAAAATACCAAGTACTAAAAATTCGCCAATCCAAGTAATGCTTGCTGCAAATAAACAGAATACAACAAGCGTTGATATTTTATAAGTGTGCCTTTTTGTATATATGACAAAGACGGTGATTGCCACGCCGATGGTTGTCAGGCCAATATACCACAGTAAACTTGTCATAATTCACCTCTGAAATATTCATGTATAATTTATAAGACTTCACTAGACCTGTCCATATATATCCGATTGCTAATTTGGCTTGATAAGCATTATTCTTTACTTGGGCCTATTAAATATTCAGCAGGAAAGTGAAAGGCTATCATGACTTTTTTTATCGCAATCTGGGTAATAATAATATGAATAAAGTAAAGAAGGTGCTTCATATGAAAGTCGCAATTATAGGAGCAGGAACCTCGGGACTGGCATGTGCAATTGAACTGGAGAGGAACGGAATATATCCGGAGATTTTTGAGCGGAACGAATTTATCGGCGAGTACCACCCTCATGTATCAGCTTTCTTAGACTTGATTACGCGTCCGGTACCGGATCCTATCAAGTATATAGATAAAAAATTCGGAATCAAACTGAAGCCTCTGAACCAATTTCGGAAAGTCATACATTACTCACCCAATAATCAGGTAACGGTATCCGGCCCTTTGGGCTATTTTATGATCCGTGGAAGGGAAGAAAACTCTGTTAAAAACCAGCTTCATTCACAAATCAAATCGCAGGTGCATTTTGGCTGTTTTGTACAGCCTGAAGAACTGGAAAACGAGTTTGATTATGTAGTTGTGGCAGATGGCCACTGGTCAACTCCTACAAGGTACGGCATCTGGCAGGAGGTTATGCGGACCTGGGTAAAAGGAGCAATATTTGAGGGAGACTTTCAAGTAGATACATTACAAATGTGGCTGGATAATGATCTTACAAAAGGAGTCTACATATACTCTGCTCCATACAGCAAGAACAAGGCAGTCATAGCCCACGTGGTACAAAATATCGAACATGAGGAGCTGAATGATTATTGGCACCGCTTTCTTGAGTCCCGGGATATCCTAAAAAATTATGACATGGTGGAATCCTGGGAGCTGCCCCATCGTGCAGGCAATGTTACCACCAATAAGGTGGGGAAAATATACTTTGTCGGAGCTGCAGGGGGCGGAGTTGAGCCATTCCTGGGCTTTGGACAGTTCAATGCCGTAATTACCGGGGTTATGGTCGCAAGGAGTATAGCGCAAGGCAGCGACATCAGCCAATTGCTGAGCGAGCTTAGAAAAAAGAACGAGGAGCTGGGTAAAATCAGGCCGCTGTTAAATTCTGCGACTAACGAGGGTTTTGACAGGCTGTTAACCTTTATGAAAACTCCCGGGCTCAGAAGCTTGGTGTACCGGACTGATATTGACATCATCAAGCTTCTTTCAACCGGTTTGGTTTCTGTTTCCGATGAAAATCAAAAGAAGGCTCCACCAACAAAAGGAGGTAAGTGAAATTGGGCGGATTCAGAGTTATATGCGGGAAATGCGGATCTGCCAATATCATTGAAAAAAGCGGCAGGAATAAGCTGGACTGGGTAGGTGACCGTGTGAAATACGGAGAAGGAATCCAGAGAAAATGCTTAGAATGTGATAATGAATGCTTTATTATATTCAGAACATGGCTCCAGCAGGAATGAGAAAGCCAAAGTACCCATAAATCGAACAAGCTCCGGAATACTACGGGGCTTGTTTGCTGCAGAAGCTTAATTTGATGTGCTTACATTCTTAAAAAGTGCCTGGTGCCGGCTGATCAACTCCGATTACATGATGGCGATGCCCCATATTTTTAGATGTGTAAAAATCATAATAATGCACATGCATGCCGTTGCCAAAAGGAATTGCGGGCCCCGAGTCCGCTCTGTAGTGGTGTGTGTGGCCGTTTTCAAATACTACAAATCCTTCTGTATGGTGAATATGGCAGCCATCCTCGATTATTACCGGGGGGGATGTGACATCAAGGCATTGATGCACATGCTCGGCTTCAACCGATGTATAATCAACCGAACCATGGTTGTGATTTGAAACAAAACCTGATACAAAGTCATCCTTTTTGATCATTTTGTTGTTTCCACTCCTAGAATATGAAATCAATACTATAGTATTAAAATGAAATAGGGTTTGTTACAAAAACTTGATGTATGATCAGCAATGGATAAGGGGATATATGGATTTTTAATTAATTATGAATATTATTTTCAAACAGTTTATTGTATAATATTGAGTGATAAAGAAAAGAAGATTTAGGGAGAGAAGTTCGAAAGTTCCAATTTTAAATAGGTGGTGAATAAACCATGGACAATGATATCTTGATCATCGGAGGAGGGCCAGGGGGCTATGTAGCGGCAATAAGAGCTGCACAGCTGGGAGCAAAGGTCACCTTGGTGGAGGAAAGGGAAATAGGAGGGACCTGCCTTAACAGGGGCTGCATTCCGACAAAGGCATTATATACTAATGCGGAGATCCTGAATACATTGAAGGATATTGACAGCTTCGGAATCAGGGTGGACAATTATGGAATCGATGTGGAGCAGGTTCAGAAGAGAAAGCAGGCAGTGGTAGACCAGCTTGTGGGAGGCATAGAAAAGCTTATTAAAGCCCAGGGGATAAAAGTACTTAGAGGACGCGGCAAAATCCTGGACAAGAATACCGTTCATGTGGTATTGAACGCCGGAGTGGAAGAGACAGTTTCTGCAAAAAATATAATAATCGCCACCGGTTCAAGGCCATCAATACCAAATATACCTGGGGCTGATTTGGAAGGAGTCATTACCAGTGATGACATCCTGAACTTTACAGAGGTGCCAAAACGCTTGGCAGTAGCAGGAAGCGGCGTTATTGGAATTGAATTCGCTTACATATTTAATGCAATGGGTTCGGAAGTATCTGTTATATCCTCTACCTTGCTGAAAAGAGTAGATAAGGATATAACAAAAAGGCTGCCTTCCATATTGAAAAAACAGGGGATTAAGCTTTATGACGAGGTAAGGGCCAAGGAAATAATAAAGGGCGAGAACGGATTAATCATTAAGGCTGCAAGCAAAAAGGAAGGCAAAGAAGATATTGAAATTGAAGCTGATTATCTCCTGATGGCATCGGGCAGAGAACCTGTATTGGAAGGTTTGAACCTGGATGCAGTGGGAATTGAGTACGACAAAAAGGGCATCATGGTAGATGAACATTATGAAACCAATATTCCGGGGATATATGCCATAGGAGATGTAATAGGGGGAATCATGCTGGCTCATGTAGCATCCCATGAGGGGATTCATGCGGTAGAGCATATAACGGGTATTACCTCTAGGGTGAAGCAGGATGTGGTTCCTGACTGCATATTTATTAAGCCGCAAATTGCCTGCGTAGGCTTAACTGAGGAAATGGCAAAGGAAAAGGACTTGGACTACAGAGTCAGCAAGTTTATGTTCGGAGCCAACGGAAAAGCCCTGGCAATGGGAGAACCGGAGGGATTTGTAAAGGTTATTTCCTCTGGAGAAGAGAATAAAATAATAGGCGTACACATAATGGGACCTCATGCTTCAGATTTGATCCATGAAGGAGCTTTAGCCATTGCCAATGATATGAATGCTGAGGAGATAGCCAATACCATTCATGCACATCCAACCTTAGGCGAAGCCTTTAGTGAAGCAGTATTAGGGCTCAGCAATGAAGCAATTCATATGATGCCGGCTAAGAAAATGTAGAAGCTGAAAAGCTTGGAGTGATAGAAAACTATAAATTCGGAAATATATATTTACTAGAAGCAAGACTAATGATTATGTTGGTCTTGCTTTTTTTCTTATTGTTAATTATTGGATAATATATCGGCCTTTTTAATCCATAAGTAATAAAAATATATAACAATAAATGTGACAAAATACACTAAGAATGACAGGGGAATATTCCACCCTTTGTTATATTCAAGCAATTTGGCAAATATAAATATCATATCAATCAGAGTTGATATTGCTGATACTAATAGATTCAGAATTGTCAGGTTAATCCTTGTATGGCGTATTGCGTAAATGAAAAAGCATGTTTCAACGGAAAGCAGTCCTATGTTAGGAAATATCGTGACAGTATGAAGATATGTATTTCCTGAAGTTAGTGGATAGAAGTATCCTAAATCAATTCCAATAGTGTTTAAGATAAAGCCCACAGTACATGAAAAGGGTGCAATAGTAAGAATGATCTGCTTATCCTTAAAATATAGGAATATTCCAATAAACCATGGAAATATAAAGCTGAAAAAAATTATATTATATAATTTCATGTCAGGACCAAAAAGTGCTGGAATCTGAGTTATTATTATCAATATATATCACCATGCAAGTTTTATTGTTTTTCTGTATAGAGCGAATTCATTAACATAAAGACACTTTTGTGAAACATACCACTCTTTGATATTATTATCTGATTCATAGCAATTATTCTATGTATGCATATTATATGATTTTGACACGAGCTTTTATGAAAGCACCTATGGCAATTGCGTCTTCTACCTGGCTCCTAAGTCTGTTGAAGCTTATCATTTTCTTTTTGCTTCTGCCTGAATCTCCTTACCTTCATAAGGCTGGCACAGGTGTCCTCACACCATTTCCTGTTTCTGCTCTTGCTTTCATCAATAAAAAACCAACCGCATTCAGGGTTCTGGCATATTTTCAGACTGCTTACAGTCTCAGAGGAATAAAGCTTTGAAAAGGATGCGGCCACTTCAGCCATAAACCAGCTCCAATTGCAGGCTTCGGGTATCTCGTACAACTTGCAGCCTTCTTTTTCAGCTTGAAGCTGCCTGTGAAAGCCCACATTGGACATATAGCTGTTGACAAGCTCTATATCTTCCTTTACAAGCTTTTGTCCCCCAACTATTTTTGTAAAGAGCTTAGCAAAATTGCTTCTCATTTCTGTAAGTGCCGCCAGCTCTGTCTCTCCGGGAGTCTGCAGGGACTTAATATCCCATTTATCAGCAAGCTTTAACAACCATTCGTGGTCCAGGAATGGATCTTTAAATGATTTATGCGTGGTATACCAGCTGCTGTTTACAAATTCAAGACATAAAAAATTCATTGTGTAACCTCCATTATTATCATTGACAGTTACAAGATGATATATTAATATAATTATAATGGTGTAACGGTATTTTGTCAAAATAGGAGTTACATAGAAGGGGGAAAATATGATTAATGTGAATTTGCGCTCGGAAATTGAAGGCGCCGGCTTCAAGATCAAAACCTTTAGGGTTGGGCATTTGGAAGAAATAAGTACTGAATTTGAGAAGCTTGCAGCACAGGGACTTCTGGATGAGGATTTTTACAAGAGCAGCCTTACAGACTTCAATTATGATTACAAAAGCATACTGCCAAATGCAAAATCAGTCATGATAATTGCTTCTCCTCAATGCAAGAGTCTTGCTGAATTTAAATTCGAAGGCAAGGACCTTTCAGCCGTAATCCCTCCCACTTACATATATCCGGGCATCAACAGCCGGGTTGTCAGTATATTGGATAATGTTCTTTCAAAGAACGGCTATAGCTTTACCAAGCCTGTTCTACCGCTGAAGCTTCTGGCAGTGAGAAGCGGCTTGGGACAGTACGGCAGAAACAATATTTGTTACATACCCGGATTGGGAAGCTTCATCAGGCTGTCGGCCTTTATTACTGACTATGAATTTGAGGAAGACAGCTGGGGCGATGCGAAGGCAATGGAAAGCTGCAGCAGCTGCACGGCTTGTATTGATAATTGTCCGACTGGAACAATAGATAAAGGAAGGTTTCTTATACATGCAGAGAATTGCATAACGAATTTCAATGAGTATGAAACCCCTATGCCGGAGTGGGTAAGGTCCGAATGGCATGACTCAATTGTCGGCTGTATGAAATGCCAGGCAGCTTGCCCCCATAACAAAAAGTTGGTTGATTTTGTAGATGAAAGAATATTTTTTGACGAAGAAGATACAAGGATGATATTAAGTGGGGTTCCGCTAAATAATCTGCCTGTTGAAACAAAAAACAAAATAACCAATTCCGGCTTGGAGTCCTATTATAGTGTACTGCCTAGGAATATCCGTCTGCTGGAAAATAATATTTAAGTTCAAATACCGGCGTTAGAGGGATTTTATATACAGGTTTTTAGACAATTCCCGGAGCTTGCGTTCATCTAGTATATGTATT
>CAZUGK010000067.1:0-16740 GCA_964619815.1 uncultured Clostridiaceae bacterium
AACGTGCGCGTCTGCCGATTCCGCCATCCTCGCAAGTGCAAGATTTATTATATCCTCAATATTGAGATATGCCTCTATCGGCCCCCTTTTTTCTCCAATAAGGTAGGACTCGTCTGCTTTGATTCTGAAGAGGGCATACTTATCCTCTTTTGAATATATTCCGACTGTTCTTATACCTAATTCCTTGCAGGCTCTGAATATTCTGATCGCAATTTCTCCCCTGTTTGCGACCAGCACCTTTCTGATTTTCCTTTCCATCCAGTACACATCCTTTATCATTGAATACTTATGCATTTCATTAGTGACAAATATATTATTGCAATTATACTAATAATGTAGCTCAATGGCAAGTGCTTTATTATAATATAATATATTATTTGCATAAATAAACAAATTTTTTAAGAACATTACCACTCTGCCGAGGAAGATTGATTTTTACATCCAAGAAGAGATTTTTGGTCTTTTGCCGTACATATACCTGTATGTGAGAATAAACACATATCAGACGAATATAAATTGATATAGAGGTGAATAGGCATGAAGAAAAACATTCGGTTTGTATTGGTGTTCATACTGGTATTATCAGTTCTGGTACTCGATGTATACGGAGCTTTAGATTCACCTGAACCGGAATATAATTACGGAAACTCCCCGGGTAACCTTATTAATCTTGGCCTATTTGCAGAAAGCGGAGATTGGATTTATTACAGCAACAGCTTTTATGGATACAAGCTGTATAAGATAAAGAGCGACGGAAGCGATAGAGTCAAGCTTTCTGATGATAAAGCAACATGTATAAATGTAATGGGGAACTGGATCTACTACTATAATCTGAGCGACCGCTCCGAGCTTTATAAGATAAGGATTGACGGGGCTGATGCCACCAGCCTTGATGTAATAGGTAACAATTTTTTATGTGTAGTTAATGACTGGATATACTATAATGATGCTGAAGGCAGGCTGCATAGGATAAAGACTAACGGTACAAGCGACTCTGTGCTTTGCAATGATAAGGCGTACTCTCCCAATGTGATAGGGGACACTATCTATTATGTCAATAAAAGTGAAAAAGGCAGGGTATACGCGATAAATACAGACGGTACCAACCGCAGGCCGGTGCTTGATGATGCTGCATATAAGCTGCAGGTATCAGATGGGTGGATATATTATATAAACAACAATAGCGGCTCCAATCTTTATAAAGCGAAATTGGACGGCAGCGGAAAAACAAAACTGGCTGATGGTAATGTGAGATATATGAATGTCATGAGTGAATGGATATATTATGTAATTGACTCAGATGTACAAAACCTATACAAAATCAAAATTGACGGAAGTTCAAAGGCCGCCTTGAACTGCCGTAATCCACTTATGATCAATATAATCAGTGATTGGATTTATTACCTGAATGGAAGCAGTATCCCCAATCTCTATAAGATAAAGACTGATGGAACGCAAAATAAAGTTGCATGGTAGCGGCAGGTAAAGCTGCCGGCAAGTATTTACGGTTACTGGAAAGTAAGTGCTGCAAAAGATAGCAGCATTGTACTAACTCCAATTATAAGAACTATAATATTGAAATTACTGCGGCTAGCATTGTCAGCCATCCGCAGATTCATATTCCTAGAGAAGTTTTGCGTATAATTCGTTTCGGAAGACATTCCTCCCATGAAACCCATCCCTCCGATGGCAAGATACGCTGCTCCAATGATTGTCAACGCATTAGAATATGACACTACGGACATTTTCTTTGCTACTAGACAATACCCCAATCCAGTCAACAGATTTATTGGAAGCGCGATTAATAGAGGTTTAACAAGCTTACCTAAATAGTACTTTATAGTATCTCTAAACATATCGCTCACCCTTTAATTAAAATAATCTACAGCTATATTATATCATTTCATTTACATATATTGAATAAAATTGTAATGCATTCCATATATTCGTATGGCCTGATAAAGAAAAGATAGGAATTGCCTATCTTTTGCCAACTTATTATTATTATATACACTTATTAGAATAATTTGCATGTGAATACAGGTACCCTTGCATCCTACCTCAAAAGCTTGCATATCGGTTCTATACCCGTTAAATCTATTGGTTTGCAGATGACTCCAGATTATCAAGCTCCAATTTTGTACATGTATTCCTTGTAGCTGATTCCGCCGATGCTTTCTATTGCTACTGCGGAGCCGGAAAACAATGTTTCTATGACCTTCTTGGATCTTTTTACTGTAAACAATTCTACTGTGCTTATTTCAATTGAAAGATGCCTTTCATTTTCATCGTAGTGAAGGATTAAAGCATCTATACCCAGGTAGTCAAAGCGTTCAATCAGATCTCTTAGTTGGCGCTGGTTAATAGCATTTGAAAATATAACATTTACCTTTGAATTCCTGCTTATAAGTTTAATATCTGCTTTTCGCTGCATTAAATTAAACATGATTTATCTCCTTGCAACCAAATACTTTATTATTCTATATGATAATAATATCCCATCATTGTTAAATACGTTTTAACCTGAGGTAAAATATCGATTAAAAAGTTATCTTTTCAAAGTTCACTTCTATCACCAAACATATTATAAGTTGACATACTGTCACTTAACCTGTAAATCGCTCCGTTATAATTTTACTGACTCTCTTAGCCATAGCCATTATTGTAAGTATAGGCGGATTTCCCAAAGACTCGGGAAACAGTGTTGCATCGGCAACATACAGGTTTTCAGGAAGCTTGGGATTGTGAAAGGTTTCCGCTTCCTGCCTTGTAAGCGGCAGCATGCCTCCGGGATGCCCGGCATTTATCGTTCCAAGGAAAATATCATCCTTTCTTATACCGTACCTGCTAAGTATCTCCTTGCAGATCCCGACTCCATCCTGCAGTCTTTCTTTATCAATACCTGTAAGTGTTTTCTTGATATTTCTGTTATCTACACTTCCATCACTTGAATCCGCCAGCTTTATCATCAGTGTCAGCGTATCCGCGGCAGGATACCGCCAGCTTTTATTAAAGAAAAAGCTCAGATAATCAAAATACGGTGATAATATATAATGCTCCCTCTGCACGGCAAAGGGCATGGAAAACTCCTTGTTCTGAAGACTTCCCTTCTGCTCGGCAGCTACGCAGAGGACCGGATCAACAAACAGCCTGCTTTCACATTCAATACCCGAATTCTGAAGGATTACAGGGGTGTAAAAGCCGCCCGCCGCCAGTATGACAATATCAGCCGGATAGAAGCCTTTCTGCGTCTGCACTCCCTTGACTGAGCCCTTTTCTGCAACAACCTTGGAAACCTTACAGCCTGTAACTAGTTCTGCTCCCAAATCCTGTGCAGCCGTAAGCATTTGACGGCTGTCCCATTTAACACCGTACCGACAGCCCAGGACGCATCTTCCGCAATTGGTACAGCCCCTATAATCTCCAAGCTTAGGTATCGGCTGGGGGTTCAGGCCCATTTCCATGCATATTTCAAACAGCCTCTTTGTGGTATCCCGCCATTTATTCTGATGATCCTTTGTAATGGGGATTTCCCTATAAAGCTCCTCGAATTCATCATCCAGATCAATTCCAAGCTCCTTAAGCCCTCTGTCCATGCGAAGCGCATTTCCTGCAGAAAGCGTGGTAGTACCGCCCAAGCCGGACCCACTGACCATAACCATCCTATCTTCAGTTTTCTGTACTTTCATTGACGGAAACATCAGCTGTATTTCTCTTTCATCAAAAAACAGTCCGGTTTTTTTTAACTTTTCCAAGGCAGACAAACTGAAGGAGAAAGGCTTGAACTCTCGGCCTGCCTCCAGTACGGTCACGTGAAATTTCCCCTGCAGCATTAATGCAGCAGCTGCTCCGCCCGCACCGCTGCCTACCACTATTACTCTCTTCATTTCAAAGCCCCCTGCTAAAATACCCTTTACAGCAGCTGCCGCCTTCAGTGATCCTTTGATTAAAGCACAGCGTGCCACCGCCTGAAAGTCCTGCTGCCAGCCCCTCATCCAGTGAAGAAATAAGCTTGCAAACTTCACCAGAATAATATTTACTGAAAAAGCACTGTTTGATTATGATTTCACCCTGCCTGTCACATTGAAAATCTATCCCGATAAGCTTATAAATAACCTTAAGCACCGTAACAGCCTCTTCCCAGGTTGCGATATGAAGGCTTTTTCTCAGGTTCTGTCCAAAAATACAAGAATTTAGATGCAACCGGTGTTTTACTTCTTCAAGGGAACGTCCGCTCTGCAAATAGCTTTCGGCCTGTTCCTTTGTAAATAAAGCGTACTTTGGCAAGCACTCCGCAAAAGTAAGTCCCCGAAGCTCCGGCAGCTCACTTTGGAAGGCATCAGCCGTCAATCGGAACAATTCATTAAGCTTTTTCTTCTTAATAAATTCAGGCATGTATTTCTTCATTATTTTTGTGAGCATAATCATACTCCTGTTTTTTTATTTTCCTGAGGTATAATACTGCAATACCTATGAAACCATCAATAACAAAGTTGGCGAAATATATCAGGTAAGGCCGGTGCATCAAGAATAGGTAAATAGAAATAATAGAAGATGCTAGTTTGCCTTGAGCCAATAAAAACGGATAAATATCCTGCTCCGGATAGCGGTACATCAGGCATGCAAGCAAAGTCACAACATACATATAAGCCGAAGCCAATGCCAGATAAAAGCCGGTACCTTGCAATGGAGCTTGGGGCAGCCCGAAATAACCTGAAACATTGTTAAAAAAAATCAGGACCGGATCGGGGAAAAATAGAAAAATCAAGCCCACAACGGCAAATATCGCTGCTGCGGCAAGACTGAACAGTTTATACAATTTCATATATATACCTCCATAGCTTTATCGCTTATAATGCAATCGCGAAAATTCCGACATCGGGCTGAACCGGACTTCTTTCATCATTTCCAGGGTATCTTCTTTACTAATAGGAGTCTGTCCCTTATAGTATTTTTTCAGCAATTCATAGTTTTTGTTAATAAAGCAGCAGCTTTCCGACGGAAAATGCTCTTTCATCTTTGAAAAAATGGCTTGCACCGACTTATCCCGTACATTTCCAAAGGTCATAGGCGTAAAAACACAGGGGCTTACCTCTCCAAATGCGTCTATATAGACCATTCTATTGCCCGCATTACAGCCGAAGTGCTCTCCTCCCTCAAAATGTCCAAGATAATTTACTGTAATTTTTCCCTCTTTATTGTATTTATCCTGCAAGCTGACCAGGCTCAACCTTTCCTCTTCGGCAATGACTGCATCCTTGTTCCAGAAGGCCTCTACCGTTGGCTTGGCTTCACTCAGCCAGGCTTCATGGATACCAAGGCCGATCAGGAACTTTAGAAATTCCTGTACCTGATTTTCCTGAAGCATCTTCTTGGATATAACCGCTGATACACTTACATGAACTCCTATGCTTTTAAATATGTTTATCGCCCTGAGTGCCGTCTGGAAGGCTCCTTTGTCTTAAGCTCCGCTGCCAGCTGCTCGGTAAGATTGATACCTGTAGTAAACAGCTTTACTGCGCAATCATCTCCGACACTTTTAACAATCTCAACAATATCTTTGTTCAAAAGCGGCTCCCCACCGGTCAAGCCCAGCCAGAAAACGCCCATTTTCTTCAGGTCTTGTATAAGCTGCTTGATTTCAGCAGTGCTTAGAAGTTCCCCGCTTCTATTCTTGTTATAGCAATATCGGCAATTCTGAGGGCAGGCATTGGTCAAGCTGATTTGAGCATGGGAGGGTCCCTCTGTCCTTGCCAGCAGGTGTTCATTTATGAAGCGGGTAAAGGCTTTGCTGTTTATAGAAGGCAGATGAGAGTGAATTATCAGCTGCCCTCCTATATTCAACAAATTGAACCTTCCCATATATTTAGTCAAGAACCAATTAATCGAAGGTTTTACCCTTATTATCTGCATGTTTGACAATAGCGCTTTGACTAAGGCAATTTTATTCTTAAATATAGACATGTGTTTATACCTCATTATTTAAATTCCAAGACACTCATACTTACACCCTCACCAGTCTGAAACCAGCTTTTTGACCTTCTGCCCTTACTTCTAATTTTGTCCGGTTCACTTTATCTTATTGGCACACCGGTAAGCTGCTCCAAGGGCACCAGGTACACCACCGATCTGCATCGCCCAGCAGGAGCCGATGTAAAGGTTTTTCACAGGTGTTTCTATTTTCACGCTTAAGCCGCTTTCATAGAACTTTTTCTTAGGATTCCAACTCCATGCGGAGGTTGCTCCATCGGTATTATGGGTAAATCTTTCATAGGTCAGTGGAGTTGCTGCATCCTTATATTCAATATATTCCTTCAAGCCCGGAATTAGCCTGGATGCATTGTCTATCATTGCATCCATTGCTTTTTCCTTCAACTGTCTATATGCCTCCTTGTTTCCGCCGCCCCAATTGTTCATCCAGCGGTATGGTACCATGGCCTGAAGCATCAATGAGGATTTCCCAAGAGGTGCAAGCTTTGGGTTTATCATTGACGGTGAATAAAGTGAAGCAGACGTCTTGCTGAAAAACTCTCCATCCTCGGGATTGTAAATGTCGTAACCGGGTCCTTCGTCACAAGCAAAAACATGTGGAACTTTCATATATTCTCTAAGTTCGACCTTGGATATATTCAACCCCAGATATACCGTGAAGAAACCCTCTGAAACGGCAGTCCTATCTATATTATCCTGCTGCTCCTGAGGGATAAGGCTCTTGTCGTCTAAAAGCTTCAGGAAGGTTTTCTTATAGTCCCCTGCAGAAATAACATAATCCGCATCATAGATGATATTATTGCATGAGACTCCAACCGCAGTCCCGTTCTTTGTGATTATCTTGTCGACATAGGATTTCAGCTTTAAATCCCCGCCCATTTTCCTGAAGTTTTCTGCGAGAATGTCGGCCCATGACTGCATACCGCCTTTCACAGTCCAAATGTCTTCGAATGTTCCTGATATATTGGGTCCTATGGCCACAGCCGGCATATCCGGATAGCTGAATCCTTTGAACAGTCTGAACAGCTTTGATCCTTTTTCGAAATATCTTGAGGCAAACTCTGATGACGTCATATCCCCATACTGCTTAAACAGTTTCATCAACTTCGGAGTGCTCAGGATGTAAGGAAACATTGATTTTATCTTGCTAAATCCGCTATAGAAAGGGGGCAAGGGTTTATCAAGGTTCCCCATCAGACCGAGTATTTTGTCAATATCTGAAAAAGCCATATCCAGCTTTTCTTTATCGGATGGATAACTTACGTAAATCATTTTTTTGTAATCATCGTAATCCTCAGGAGTTCCGTCAAAATCCTCCGAAAAGAACCGTGTCGGGAGCTTTACGAAGTCTATTTTTTCAAGCACTCCGATTTCCTTCATTACCTTGAATACCGACGCTGAGGATTCCATTTTTATTGTACAGATCTCAAAATAATAGCCATTTATGTAATATACTGAAGTATAGACGCCATTTGCGTTGTGAGCTTCAAATATGGTTACTTTATGTCCCTTCTTTGCAAGAAGGTTGCCGGCAGTAAGTCCGCCGATTCCTGAACCTATAATTACTACCTTTTTCATTACCTGATTCTCCTTCAAAACATATTCCTTTCCTACTTTTTTTGTGCCTTGATTAATGCGTCTTCCACCGACTTAAGATATGCTTTCGAGGTGAGAGTTGCACCGCTGATGGTATCTACCTGTAGTGATTGAGCTTCAATTACTCTATCATATAACTTGCCTGTGAATTCCGGCTTCTGGTTCTCTTTATGCTCTAATATTTCTATATCAGTGACTTTACTTGAAGAAACTGTAACTTGAACTTTATTGGTTCTCCACTTTTTTATTCCACCCTCATATTCTCCGATATACGTACCGTCATTAAGATTTTTAAAATCTATGGCAGCGATAGGGAGATTTTTGGCTTCTTTATGTTCTTCTGCAGTATAAAGCATTCCTCCCCCCATCCCCGCTGCAAGCAAAACTGCCAATACAGCTATTACAGTTATTACCATTCTAAATTTCCCCTTTCTTTTCATTTAATCGTCTCCTATTTTTCATTTAAGATATTCACGCCTATGCCTTCACTGGTCTGAAAGCTTTTCTTCAAGCCTGATGTAACATGAACCTGTAAGTCTATATCTACGAAAATGGCTTCAGTCCCAGAGAACTGTCTTAGAAGTTCAAGCCCCTTTTCCTTCCCGGCTACGAACAATAAGGTGGATAACGCATCTGCAGCCGTTGAGCTGTCTGCAACTATGGTTACGCTTAACAATCCTGATTCCGCCGGATATCCGGTTGATGGATTCAGAATATGATGATACCTTTTACCGTCACTGCCAATGAAGTATCGCTGATAGTCCCCAGATGTAACCACTGCCTTGTCAACGACAGAAACAAGACCTATAAGGCTGCTTTCCTGTCTGGGATGCTGAATACCCACACGCCATGGGGAACCATCAGGCTTTGTTCCTAAAGCCACCACATTTCCTCCGATATTAGTATATGCTGATGAAATGTCGTATTTCTTAAGCACCTCCAAAATCTTATCACCTGCAAACCCTTTTCCTATACCCCCCAGGTCAATAGACTGACCTGTCTTTTGAAGTCCTGCAGTCTTATTGCATGGATCCAATAACAAGCCGGTATAGTCCACCAAAGGAAGAACCTGCCTTATCCTTGAATCCTCCGGAGGCTTGCATGTATCCTTGCTGTTGCTCCATAAGGTTATTAGAGGTCCAATAGTAACATCGAAGAGGCCCTGGCTTCTTGAGAATTCAACAGCACGTGACAGCACCTCATATGTGTCGCTGCTCAGCCTTTCGCATTTCATACCTGCAGACCTGTTGATCCTGCTTATCTCGCTGGTCGGTATAAAACGGCTTAACAGCTCTTCCAATCGTACAGCTTCACCGCGGACCGCTCTAAGAGCTTCCTCCGCGTGCTTACCAAAGGCTTTATGAGTCATCACAGTGCTCATCCCAAAGTTCTTTGATTGGGCGGCAATAACCCTATCCACCAACACCTCTCCTTTCGCTAAATTTTCCGTACATGAATGAACATCTTACAAATTCATTCATGTACATGCAAAAAATGACTGCCCTTATTGATTCTTATTTCGGGCAATCAGTTAAGCCTTTCATTATGAATTCTGTTATATAAAACAAAATCTGTGGAAAATGCTGAATCCCAATTTCGCTTTTATGAATATCAATATAAGGTATGGAGCTTAAAATGGCATTTATCATCTCATCATTTAAATCATCTCTTATTTTTCCTTCAGCCTTCCATTTTCTAATTAACTCTATTCTGCCGCTTTGCGTGTATTCATCAAACTTCTCCATGCCGTTATGTTCATAAAACTGCTGCTCCAGTTTACTAAACAGCTCTTTGTTATACCATTCCTTCAGTATCATATTTGAATTCATATCACTGGCGTTCTGTGCGACCATCTTTGTGATCACAGCTACGGGATCATCATTAAAGTTCATAGATTCATACAAGTGCTTTTTATGATCCTCGTTTTCTTTGATATAAACCTCTAAGAAAAGTTCCTCTTTGGAAGAGTAGTAGTTATAAAAAGTGCCTACCCCAATCCCCGCCATCTTTGCTATCTCAGAAACATTAGTGTCTTTGAAGCCTTTGGAGTAGAACAACTCCCTCGCTGCATTAAATATATCTGCTTTTTTATCTATCAACTAATCTGCCTCCATTATCCCGAATGAATATTTTTTTTGTTCATTCATATTGTAGCATCACTGGATTATATTGTCAATCTGAATTGCTAAAATATTTTTCCCATCTCCCCTTGTTGTAGCTGCTATAAAAGAAATTACTAATGATGGAAAAAATGCAAGGTATCGACAGGGTATAGATATTTGTTGCAATGCTTCGATATTGACCACTTTGTTATTTCCTCTTGCTATTACATGATATATTCCGCACTTATACTCTTCTCTCCATGGTCTCCCCATAAGAAAAGCCCTCCTGATAATATCTATCCCCGTATTACCAGAAGAGTTCATTTGTGTAAATAACTGGATGACTCCGGGGCCTGGCACTTATCTAGTATCCTTAAGGAAATTATGGAGAATTTAAAGGGGCTAAATCTTCCCTTAACCCCTTTATTGTATATTTATTTTTTGTTTGGTATATTTATTCTCCAACCTTAGTTTTTCGGAGCTTTCCTTGGCACTTATCTACCATGAAAAATGTGCGAATAATAAAAGCCTTCATTGCATTATCAAACAACCGAAGGGTTTTGCAAAATTTTATATATCAACATAGGAAGAAATCTTCTCCCATATAAGGGCAAATTACATGAAGCCCATGAATTTCCACCAGGGAACAAAGATAAACATTGTGGAAATATAAACCAGAAAGGTTACCGGAATTCCCAGCCTAGCAACATATTTAGCCGGGAAATATCCATTACTGGCTCCAATCATTATAGCCGCAGAGTGAAAGGGCAATATTGAATGGAATGCGACACTGTTGAATGCAATAAACATAATAATCTCCGTGGGAAGCACATTGCCGCAGACTACAATAAGTCCTGGAATTACGACAGATAAAGCAGTGGTATTGCTTCCCAGAATAAGATGCATCAGCATTCCTACAAAAATCATTGTAACAAGGTAGAGAGAAGAGTATCTCTCAGGAAAGAGAACCTGCAGCTTTGAAAAAACAATATCTGCCGCTCCGCAGGCTTTCATTACTCCACCAATGGAAAACGCTGCAGTAAGAAAAATCAGCGTTTTAATATCTATGGCACTAAAATCCTTTTTGCCCAATATCTTGAGGGCAAATAACACCAAAACACTGCACAGAGTAACCAGAGTCGAATTAATTCCATGGATACTGCCCGTCATCCATAAAATAACAGTAAGAAGTATGACAGCCAGTGTTTGTTTTTCTTTTTCGCTTAAAGAAAGCTTCTCCTTTTCCCCCTTGCTATCTGCAATAGTAAGCTTGATTCCCATAAGCTGCTTGCGGAACAAGAAGCAAAACAGCGCAAATATTAATGCTCCGTACAACATAACTGGGACTGCCATATATCTGATCCATTGTCCGTCAGTCATTTCAAGTCCCGCAAAGGCTACCGAAGCATTATTCATTATGATATCAGCGTTCTTAGTAGCCATGTTGACCACAGCATAGAAAATAAAACATGCAAACATGAGAACATTTTTTGTCTCCTCCGGCACTGTAGTTTTATAAAGAAACCGGTGAAAGAGCATTGCTATAATAATTAACCTTGCTAAAGGCTGCGGAATCATATATATAGTTATTGTATACATTACAATAATTGACAACAGTGTCTTTATTGGTGTATCAGAAAAACGCATTAGGACCGGTTCAAACAGTTTTTCTACAATACCTGAATTTGCAATCCCTTGAGAAAACAAGTATGTAAGAGTAATAAGGAAGAAGTTTTCTGATAAAGGGAATGTGAATACTATATTTAACGGAGCAGCGTTTACCAAGCAAAATACCGCCAGCAGGAACAAGGAAGCCGGAATCGATTTTACAATGCTGGTAGACCACCATATAATAACTAGGAGTATGGATGAGACAACTGCACTTTGTCTTAAGTCCATCCCCAATGGTTGAACCGCCAGAATCAACAATGGAAATAAAAGACTTAGTGCCAGCTTTATAAAAGCACTCCTATCCATTGTAACATTAGTTTTTTTTTCAGTACTATTCAAATTTACACCATCCAATCAATTGTACTCGAATTTGCTTTGGATCTTTAAATCGACCAAATTGGAAAAATGCGCAAAAAACCCACCTAAAGCAGCTTTTAGCTGTTTTAAATTATAGCATTTGTTAAATTGGACACAGCATAGCTCAAGAGCTCTGCTGTGTCCTGTTATTTTGTTTCATTGAAGTGGAATTCCTTATGATAAGCTGTACATCTACAATACGGTTTTCTACTTTTTTTCCGTTCATTATCTCTGTAACCATCTCCACTGAACCATAGCCGAGTTGATACGGCTGTTGGCGGACAGAAGTAAGCTGAGGACGGGCAATGGTAGCGTAAACCGAATCATCGTATCCTATAATGGAAACCTGGTCAGGGACTGATATCTTCTGTTCACGAAGTGCCTGAAGCACTCCCGCAGCCACGGAATCGTTTCCGCATATCACAGAATCAAAGTCCCGCATAGTGGAAAGGAATTCTTTTGCTCGTTTGTAACCGCTCTCAAAATCATATCCGGTTGTGTACAGAAGTGATTTATCGAAGGAAATTCCGTTTTCCTCCAAGGCCCGAATATGACCATCCAGACGGTCTATAGAAGAATAGACTCCTCTTCTCGGATCCTCCAATAATTCCAACAGTCCGTCTGCCGTATCAGATGGAGATTGCCAGAAGCCAGCAAAGAAGGCAATTTCACGATGGCCCTGGCGCAGAAGATATTTAGTTGACAAATATCCACCTTTGATGTTGTCATGATAAATGTGAGGAATTCCGTTTACCATATCTCTTCTGTATACTATAGTAATAGGAAAATCCTTTGGAAAAATATTAAGCAATTGCTGAGCAGCATCATGAGATGACGGGCAGTGAAGCAGTCCGCTTATTCCGGAAGAAACTGCCGATTTTAAGCAATCTACCTCCCGTGAGGCATCTCCATGGCAGCTAAAGACAATTACCTTCAGGTCAAAATCGTCTGCTGCGCTCAATACCCCTTCCAGCACATGGGAGAAGAAATTATCAAAGGAGCTTGGAATAACAATACCAATAGTTTTCCTCCCCGTACCCTTGATGCCTCTGGCATAAATATTCGGAGTATACCTCAATTCTTCAATTGCTTTCTTTACTCTCTCGGCCAGTTCCTTTTCTACCTTAGGATTATCATTGATTACCCGTGAAACTGTAGTTATTGATACTCCGGCAGCCTTAGCCACATCTGTAATAGTAACACCTTTACTCATGGCAACCTCCATAAATTATGAGTTTTTAGTCTCTTAATAGAATATCGGCACCAACTTTATTCATCTTTTCAAAAAAGCTGGGAAACGATACAGAAGCACACTGGGCATCCTTAACCTTTGTCTCACCTTTAGCAAACAATCCCACAACTGCCAGAGCCATTGCGATTCTGTGATCATCATGACTGTCAACCTCAGTTCCGAAAAGAGTCTTGCCGCCATTTACAATCATATAGTCCTGCCCGATTTCCACATCTGCCCCAAGCTTTTTAAGCTCCTGCTCCATTACTGCTACCCTGTCTGTTTCCTTAACACGAACATGAGCAAGATTAGTGAAGGTTGTTTTTCCCTGGGCGAAGCAGGCAGCGACAGAAAGAGCCGGAAGAGAATCAGGAATATCGTTTAAATCGATAGTCAAACCGCCATGCAGAGGAGTGCCGCCCTTTATTACCATTCTATTGTTTTCAGCATCTTTAGTAATATTTGCACCCATAGCAATCAGATGATCTACTACCGCCTTGTCTCCCTGGCAATCGTCAAAATCTACTCCGGAAATCACTACCTCCGAAGGTGTAGTTACTGCTGCGACCAGTGGAAATGCAACCCCGGACCAGTCACTGGGCACTGTGGATTCAACTGCTTTATAGGACTGATTGCCCTCTATTGCAAAATATTTAAAGTCTGGAGAAACCTCACTTGGTTCTACGCCATATAGCTTCATCCAATCAAGCGTCATTTGAATATATGGTTTCTCCTTGGGATTTTCAACAAAAATTTCTGTTCTATCTTCAGCAATAGGTGATGAAAAAAGTATACTTGATATAAACTGAGAAGTAAAGCCGCTTAAATATGCTTTGCCACCACGCATTCTACCTTTAATTATAACCGGAGGAGCAACAGCTCCGGGTCTTGTGGTATAAGCCTGAGCACCCAGTTCATTAATAGCATCCAGCAGAGGTTTTATTGGCCTGTTGCGTATTTGTTTATCTCCGGTTATAAAGGTAAAGCCATCGATTAGTGCAGCCATAGAGGCTACGAAGTAAGTGGTTGTACCGGAATTTTCAGTATCTATAAAGTTCTCCGGAACATTAAGGTTTTTGCCTTTGCCTTCTACAATCCAGACGCCGGGTTCCTCAGTAACCTTTGCGCCAAAAGCACATGCTGCTCTCAAAGCACTTAAGCAGTCATTGCTGGTTAGTGGGTTGTGTATGACTGACCTTCCTTCTGCCATGGTGGCCAACAGTACTGCACGGATTGTATGGCTTTTGGAGCCTGGAACAATAACCTCTCCATGGAGGGACGCTTTTTTTGAAGTTGAATACATGTTGTATTCTCCTTTCTTTTATATTG
This sequence comes from uncultured Clostridiaceae bacterium, assembly GCA_964619815.1. GTDB lineage: Bacteria > Bacillota > Clostridia > Lutisporales > Lutisporaceae > BRH-c25. Next base: position 14,278 of record CAZUGK010000067.1, read on the forward strand.
ATTTATATAATTAGCTACCTAAGCAGCGTTCTTTGCAGCTTTTCTTGAAGCAAAGTAGTTCTTTACTGCCGGCACATTAGTAGTAATTGTAATTATAGTAAGTGCAAGCAGCACAAGGGTAATCGGCCTTCCGAACAATGCAATTACCACACCGTCTTCAGATGAAGCCAGAGAAATAGCACGGCGGAAATTAGAGTCCATCATAGAGCCCAGTACAAGAGCAAGAGTCATTGGTGCCACCGGATAGTCACGTCTGCGCATAAAGTAACCCAGTATTCCAAAGAGGAACATCAATGCCACATCAAACATACGGTTATTGCAGGCAAAAGCACCAATTACACACAGTACGGTAACAACCGGAAGAAGAATTCTTTTTGGTACGTTAATGATTCTGCTGATTCTAGGTCCCAGTACAAGCCCCAGCAACAATAGAAAAACACAGCCTATAAATCCACCTGCCAGGATGGCATGGAACATGTCGGGGCTGGTCTTAATAAACATAGGGCCCGGCTGCAGTCCGTGAACATAAAATACTGACAGGATAATGGCAGTAACTGCGTCTCCCGGAACAGCCAGTGTAAGCATGGGGATAAGCGCTCCGCCGATACAGGCATTGTTGGCTGATTCGCTGGCCACGATACCTTCAACAGCTCCCTCTCCAAACGGCACTGAGGGCTTCTTCACTATCCTCCGGGCTTCACCATATGCCAGAAATGCCGCAACCGGTCCGCCGGCACCCGGAAGTGCACCTACAACGGTACCGATGGCGCTGTAATACATAGAATGCCAGAAATGCTTAAGCATATCCTTGATCTTAACTACAGTTTTGACAAGCTTGGAGACCTCTGCATCCAAATGCCCATCGGAAATAACGCTGAGCACCTCAGAAAAACCGAACAGTCCGACCAGCGCAGGAACAATGTTTATTCCGGCCTGAAGGTCGTATATTCCGAAGGTCATACGGGGAGTTCCCATTACAGAATCAATTCCGATCATACTTACAATCAAGCCCAGCATAGCGCTGATCAGACCCTTGGAAAAGCTCTTGGCAGTAAGCGAGCCAACGGTTGCCAGGCCGAAAAGCGCCAGCAGGAAGTAATCCATGGGAGTGAATTTCAGAGCAATATTGGAGATTGGTTTTGCGATCAGCCACAATGCCACAAAGCCGAATATAGTACCTATAAAAGAATATATTGTAGCATATTTCAGAGCTTTATAGCCCTCTCCACGAGAAGCAAGGGGAAATCCGTCCAGAGTTGTAACCACCGAGGATGGTGCTCCGGGAATATTAATAAGGATGGCAGAGATGGCACCGGAGAAAACCCCTACAACATAAACTCCCATGATAGTAGCCAGAGCATCGCTGGTTGCCCATGAATAAGTAATCGACACCAGCAGAGCGGTTGCCATGGAAACCGAAAGCCCCGGAATAGCGCCTACAAAAAGACCGGCAATGGAACCCGCAAATACCATAAGCACAAAACGAATATCCAAAAAATAAGACATTACACTAATAAAATCCGACAATTAACTTTCACCTCCTATGGTAACATGACGTTCAGCAACATACCGAATATTACATAAATAGCAAGTGAGCTTATAACCGAGACCAAGCCCACAAGCCATATCCTCCGTTCACCCAGGTAAACAAGCATAGCAACTAAGAATAAAATGGTTGCGGGTACAAATGTAACAATACGCATAATTCCGTAATAAATGATGGAGGCTGCTATTGTAAAAAGAACACCGTTCCATTTAGCCGCAGTTTTTTTCACATCCTCTTCACCTGCTTTCATCTGCCGGATACCGTCAGCAAGCAGCGAATATGAAAGAGCACCAATAAAAACTGCTATCAGAACCGGAAAAAGATATGGAGATGTTTTCCACTCCATGTTTGCAGTGCTATAATTATTGACTAGTGAATAAATCATAAGAGCAGCTGCAAGTATGAAGAATAGTATTGCATCCTGAATATTTCTATTGTAAATATAGTGTTTTCTGCTATTTCCCTCCATGTTAACCACCTTTCACCTTTTTTCGAAAGTATGGAAAGGGTAGCCGCGATATTGCTTGTACTCACGGCTACCTCAGCCTTAACTTTTAATGGAACTGCACGATCGATAAAAAGTCTGCCAACACCGATACTTTCATACAGTTGATTAATATACTAATTAGGGTTTTGGAATATTGAATTGTTCAGGGCTGAGTTTTGCAGCACCTGCATCATACAAAAGCCAGCTTACAAGAGATTCCCATTCTGCATAGAACTTCTTTGTTGATGCTTCATCCGGATACTTTTCGTAAAGCTTTTCAAGGCAGTTCTTAGCTACATAGTCCTTCCATTCCTGTTCTTCTATTGCTTTGGCTGCTGATTCCTTTAAAACCTCCTGTATCTCTGCAGGAACATCCTTATCTACAAGCAGAGAAAGGGGAGTGAATGGAATGCTAAGGTATCCTTCCAAT
>CAZUGK010000067.1:16750-21019 GCA_964619815.1 uncultured Clostridiaceae bacterium
CAGGAAGAACTTCTGCCAGTGTAGGAACATCAGGATATTTATCAAGTCTTTCAGTAGCAGATATACCCAGCAGTCTTAAGTCACCACTTTCTATATAACTAGTAACAGTGGAGAAGTTTGAGTTTGTAAAATCGACCTGACCACCAAGAACAGCTACAATACATTCACTGCCTCCAGAATAAGCAGTTAATGCCATATCCAATCCTGCCTTGTTATATATAAGACTCTGTACATGTCCGGAGCCACCAGGGCCGGTATAGGACATTTTAACTTTGCCGGGACGTGCTTTTATATCGTCTACCAGTTCCTGAAGGGTCTGATACTTTGAATCCTTGCTGACAACAATAACTTTAGGGTCATTAACAGTAACCATGATTGGTGAGAAGTCGCCATAGCTCATTTCCGAAAGGCCCATGACTCTCTGTGTTCCTAAAGACTCAGCAGTAAACAGTACAGTGTAGCCGTCAGGCGAAGCATCTAAAACGGTCTTGGCACCAACAGCTCCGGAAGCCCCGCCTTGGTTAACAACTGTAATAGACTTTCCTAAAGACTTCTCCATCTGGATTGCCAGCTGTCTGCCGGTTAAGTCAGTAGTTCCGCCGGCACCGTACGGAATAATCATCGTGATTGCTTTCTTAGGATAATCAGTTTTGGGCGTTTCCTGAGATGAAGTAGAAGAATCGGAATTGCCGGATGGAGCCGGTTCATTGCTTGAGCATGCAGTCATGCTGAAAATCAAGCAAAAAGCCAACATGAGCAAAAGGATTGATTTTAGTTTCATTGTTACACCCCTCATTTTTTATTATTCTAGATATTCGAAAAAACGTTTTCACAATATCTTCACTTTAATTATAGCGCTCCTCTTAATAGCTTGTCAATTACTAGGTTTAATGGATAGCTTTTCATGGGTTTCCTCTTAATTCATTGGTATTGCTAACTTCTTTATCATAATATTCTACGACAGATTTAAACAATTTTTTTAATTTTTAAGAAAACGTTTTCTCGTTTTGCTATTTCAAGTAAAAACAGATATAGTTTTTTTCGTAGTGTAATTGCTATGTTAATATCTGAATTCAAAATTTGCGATAACATTTTCTTAATAAATTTTAATATGCCAGGTACAGAACATAAGAACATATTACTATTTTGCAGAATAAGTTCTTAAGTACTGTACCTGGGAAACCGCTGAAAAATGGCCATAAAAAACGAGGTTTTTCCTTGGTATGGATGATTATCCATTGAACCCTTCGCTATTTACCTTTATATGGCAATACATCTGCGATTGTTCGCATATTGTGAACACTTATAGCCCTTTACTGAGCTCCTTTACCGGAGCTCCTTAACTTTGCGGTATAACAATGCCAGGCTGGCAAAGAAGATTTACCATCCTGACTATATTACATGCCATATTTGATAAAGTGATATGTATCTTTGACCTATTCAAATTGTTCCAGCTGCTGTTCTGCAAATGGCTCATTGAACCTTCTCATTTCTTTTATCACTTGTAGATTAGCATCACATACGAGCTTTTTATCTGATGAGTAAATATATCAATTTGCGGATTATTTTTTCCCAACACAACGCTCAACCTCCGTATTATCAACGCTTTACATGCTTTTACTATACCATAACCTATATAGAGGACAAAGCAGTTTTTGGAAAAACAAAGGGGGCTAAGTTTCCCTAAACCCCTTATTTGTATAATTATTTTTTGTTTGGTATATTTATTCTATAGCTTTAGTTTTTTAGCGGTTTCCCTGGCACTTAATTATATCTTGATTTTGGAGCTTGGCACTTCTTTATAAAAAAATATCAATAATATAGTGAACCTATAGTACTGTTATTGTATCTTATACATAGATGGTGCACCATTGACGAAAGGAGAAAACAAGATGGACAAAATGACTCTTGTCGAGCGCTGTAAAAAAGGGGACTGGGAAGCTTACAGCATGTTGTATCAAGAGTATGTTGTAAAGGCTATGCGCACTGCATACCTTATGGTTGGAAATAAAGCTTTGGCGGAGGACATAGTTCAGGAGACCTTCATACAATGCTTTCAAAAGATAGAATCACTAAAAAAAACTGAAGCCTTTGAGTCCTGGTTATATAAAATTCTGACAAGATTAAGCTATCGTATGGGTTATAAGGAGAGCAGGATTCTATCAGCATATAAATATGAAGAAAGGATAAATAATATTGAAGCGCCTGCATCGGAAGAACCTCTGCATACTTTGGAGAACAATGAAACCCGTGATGAAGTTAAGAGCGCTCTGATAAGTCTTAGTCCTCCGATCAGAACCGTAATAGTACTGTACTATTTCAACGAAATGAGTATAAAGGAAATCTCCAATATTCTGGATTGTTTTGAAGGAACAGTAAAATCCCGCCTGCACAATGGGAGAAAACAGCTCCGCAGGTTGCTGGATGGTGACACTCTTGCCGGGTTGAATAGAAAGGAGTGTAAGCTTAATGCCAATACAAGAAGCATATGAAGAAAAGTTGAAGGATGGTATGAATAATTTAACTCAAGAGGTAACACCTTCAAGAATAATATATGATAATGTGATGAGAAGTGTAAACAGGAAAAAAACTGTCAGGTTTGGTGCCCCAGGCAGGAACCTCGCTATCGCAAGTGTTGCGGTGACACTAATTATGATAATATCCTTTTCATCCAACGTCAGTGCTGTTGTGGACCGCATGATGTACCTCATAGTGAGGGACGGCGGAAAATACAAAGTAGTTGAAACTCCCTATGATGAGAATAAATTCGATACGTATACTGCTGTCAATCTGCCAAATGCAGAGGAAGTTTTGGGACAGACAGTAAATCTGCCTGCGCAGATAACAATTGACAATTCCAGCTACAAATCAGGAGAAGGCATAATATGCAGCAATAATAGTACAGGAGAGAAGTTCTTCACCATTAAGTACCTGAGTAACAATATTAAGACGGAAACGCAGTTAAAAAGCAGTCTTAATTATGTTTTTCTGGAGATAAGCAAATACGGCCAACTATTGGAAGCGGGAGACAATGCTAAAACGATAAAGCACAATGGCCTGATAATGTATTGGGGAGAAAATCCCTATTCGGACCGGCCAAGTGTTACAGAAAAACCGGATACAGTGAAGGTCTTTCACTCACTGGCCTGGGAGGAAAACGGACTCTACTATAGGATCATCCCCGGAGAAGGCTTTGATATACCTGTTGAGACTGCATTAGAAGCCGCCGATGCTGTAATTAATTTCGAAAAATAAAACTTAAATTTTAGCTGCTAGGCGTAAAAGGCAGCCGCATTTTCTACCTTAACAAATAGTAATAGCTCCTCCAAAATAGCTGACCAATGTTTTACGTAATGACACGGTTTGATTACCAGGAGTTTATAGTGCCAGGGAAACTTATATTTTTATAGATATTTTTTCAGAGGTTTCCCTGGCACCTAGCATTGGTAAACTTTAAGGTTTCGGCATTTCATATTCCTCATTATTGTATATATGCCCAACTGCAAAACAAACAGCTTCTATATTTGTACAATCATTGTTGCTTAGCACTACAATATTGGTCCCGTCATCCACATACCTGAGCAAAGCAGAGGAAAAGCCGAATATACCACCTGAATGCCAGATAACATCCCTTCCATTATCCTTCTGCAGCATAACACCATATCCATAGTAGGATGGAATGTCAGACATCTGAACGTGTTTGCTCAACATCTCCGCAGTGTAATCCTTGTTCAGCACCTTATTTGAAAACAAAGCCTCATTCCACTTTGCAAGGTCATAAACATTCGAATATATCTGTCCTGCTGCATAAGGGAATGATCCATCCAAATAATTGCATCTTTCTATACCGTCATCCCCTGTAGTATAGCCTATAGCTAAACTATTTACAACACTTCTGCGGTTTGTAAAACCAGTATTTTTCAATCCAAGAGGTTTGATAATATTATCTGTAACGTATTGAGACCAAGACTTTCCGGATACCTTTTCTATGATGTAACCCAACAGGATATAATTGGAATTGCAGTATTCAAACCTTTCACCCGGTTGAAAACTCAATGGCTTATCTTTAAATAGTGCAATAATATCCTCAGGCTTATATTCCTTCGCGAAGTTGAAGTTTGGGCTTTCAAACTCTGAAGTATGTTCTGCTATGCCGGAATCTTGTGCAAGCAGGTTATGTATTGCAATTTTATCCCCGTTTGGATAGTCCGGTATGTACTTGCTTAACTTATCTGTAACAGCCAGCTTTTTCTGTTGCGCAAGCATAAG
>CAZUGK010000068.1:0-17300 GCA_964619815.1 uncultured Clostridiaceae bacterium
AGGAAACCCACTGCGGAGGGAATCCAGGCAGGAGTATTTGCTGCTTCCGCCATTTCTATCGCCGGAGCCAGCAGTGACCAAAAACTTGCCGCTATCATGACACCGGCTGCAAAGCCAAGCATTCCGTTTAATACCTTTTTATTAATTGATTTGAAAATAAATACTAATGAAGCTCCCAACGCAGTTACAAACCATGTGAAAAGCGTAGCGCAAAGGGCTTGAAGAACAGGATTCAAGCTTACAAACCATTCAGTCATGTAGGATACCCCCTTATAGCTATATAATACTAAATTTTATTTTATTTTGCCATTGTGAATATTGCTTCTCATCCCAGCATTCTTGAACATGTCAGAGGTTACTTATTATGCATAAAATGATATAATATGACATATTATGTATGCAACTAGTAAAATGTTACACAATTTAGCAATTTATATGATATTAATGACATTTTATATAATTATTAAATAAATAATGGAATATTTTATGTAAAATAGGAATTACGAACTACTGAAACAACCCCCTGAGTGGGGTTGCTTTTTGCTTATATAGGACTCAAGTATGGAAAATATATTTTCTTTTGAAGTAATTAAGCTTAAAGCGAAAAAATGGTTAAGTGAAGATAATGGAAGTGATTATTAATGAAGTGAATACCATACTCATAAGGTCTAATGTAGATCGATATGTCAACTTGGATTACTTAATGAAATAGAAAGCAAGAAAAAATAAAATGTTAGGGGGATTATCAGATGTATGGAATTAAACAGAAGAAATGGGTATACACGACATTGGCATTAGTGCTTGTAATTCAACTTTGCTTCGGTTTGCCAGGCGCATTTGATGATAATGTGTTTGCTGATAAACCAGAGAAAGTCAAGCTTGACATACCAAGCAACATACAAGTATCCGCAACCGTTGATGAGATTATTGTAAAATGGGATCCGGTTGCAAAGGCGGAAAGTTATACTGTAGAGATTAATGGTAGCGTCACGGAAGGTATAACTGCCAATGAGTACACTTTTACCGGGTTGGAGCCAAACACAGAATACGGAATAAAGGTGAGGGCTGTGAATAAAAATTCAATCAGCCAATGGAGCGAAACACTTATACAAAAGACTCTAGATGCGGAATCTGTACAGACTGAAAATCCTGATGGTACAGTACCACCGGATGAGAATGACCCGAGAGAACTTGGAATACCCACTAACATAACCTATTCTATAGATTCGGATGAAATTGTATTTAACTGGGATGAAGTTACGGGAGCGGAGAGCTATGATGTAGAGATCAATAGCAGCTTACAGGACAATATTACAGTTACAGAATATGTATACAATAATATACGGCCGGAGGATGAGTATGCATTTAGAGTAAGGTCAGTCAATAGCAGCACAAAGAGCGAATGGAGCGAAGAGGTAATAGCTCAAATTTCAGACGGCCTACCTATTGAAGAAGAACCCATAGTAAAGCAAGATCCCGTTATAGGCAATGGAAACGGTCTGGAAGGTGAGTATTATGACAGCAGAACTCTTAAAAAACTGGCTTTTATAAGGAAAGACAGAGAAATCAATTTTGACTGGGGAACCGGAACACCTGATCCCTCAATAAAGAAAAATGCCTATTCAATAAGGTGGACAGGAAAACTGCTGGCAGAACATACTGCTACATACACGATATATACTTATACAGGGGACGGAGTCCGTCTCTGGTTGGACGATGAACTTATTATTGATGACTGGAAAAGCAGTGCTACCAGAGAAAATAAGGCAAAAGTAAACCTTACTGCAGGTCAGAAGTATGATATAAAGATTGAATATTTTAACAACAATAAAGAAGCAATAGCCATATTATCATGGGAAAGTGCATATAAGGACAAAGAAGTAATTCCTATGCAGCAGCTTTTCTGCAAACCGGATACTCCTGCCAATATCAGTACTTTGGCAGAAGGCTCAAAGATAATAGTTTCATGGGATAATACACCGGGAGCCGAAGGTTATGAGCTGGAAGTGGACGGAGCTTCTGTAAACGTAGGAATGGAAGCCCAATTTGAGCATGAAGGCTTGATACCCAATACACAGCATACTTACAGGGTAAGAGCAGTTAACGAACTGGGAAAGGGTGAATGGAGCGATACTTTTACAAAAACATCTGCTCCAGGCATTCCATCCAATGTAACCCTGGATGCTACTGATACGACAATAACAGTTGTCTGGGACGCGGTGGAAGCTGCAGAGGCTTATGAAATAGAAACAGACGGGGAAATAGTAGAAAACAGAAACAATACTAGTTATACGCACAGCAACTTAATACCAAACTCGGAACATAAATATAGAATCAGATCGTTAAATACAAATGGAAAAGGGGAATGGAGCGAGGTTTACAGCAGGTATACACTGCCCGATACCCCTAAAAACTTCACTACAGCGGTTACCAGCAATACCATAACTATAAACTGGGATGCAGTGCCGGGAGCTCTATCTTATGAAATAGAGACTGACGGTGAGGTTAAAAACATAGGTCTGGAAACAACTTATACACACAGGGGCTTAAGACCTAATACAGAGCATGTATACAGAGTAAGAGCCATAGGACTTGGAGGTACAGGCTACTGGAGCACCGAGGTAATAGCATCGACAATGCTGGCAGTACCTCAGAATATTGCTGCTAAAGCAACTAGCAGTGCTATAGCACTAACTTGGGATTCTGTTGTTGATGCACAGTATTATGATGTAGAAGCAGATGGAAATGTTATCGACAATGGAGGAAGTATAGCATTTACACACAGCAATCTTGCACCAAATGTTGAGCATACATATCGGGTAAGAGCCCGTGAAGATTTAGGTGCAGGTGACTGGAGTGAACCGTTGAAAATTAAGACCTTGCTTGAAACTCCTGTCAACCTTCAGGCTAAAGCAACGGATATAACCATAACAATAACATGGGATTCTGTTGTCGGCGCTACAAGTTATGATGTGGAACTATTAGGTGTCAAGACAGTTAAGTTTTCCGGACCGGAAGGCGTAATTGACGGTTTGAAACCGAATACAAGGTACAGCTACAGAGTTATGGCAAGATGTGAAGGAAATGAGAGCGAATGGAGTATTGAGCATAGTATAATCACTTTGCTTGAAGCTCCTTCAAATATTACATTTGAATCATCAAGTACCATAACAGAAATAAAGTGGGATACGGTTAACAATGCAGACAGGTACGAGATAGAAGTAGACGGGATAGTATTGGACAATGGCATGGCTACTTCTTATACTCATAACGGACTGGAGCCGAACAGCCTGTACAAGTATAGAGTAAGAGCTATCAACAGCAATGGCATAGGCGTCTGGAGCGAGCTACTGCTTAAGACGACTGCACCGCATATTCCTTTGAATCTGTCTGCAGTGTCTACGAGCAAGACAAATACACTTAGCTGGGATTTGGTTGAAGGAGCCGAGAGCTATGAAGTGGAAGCAGATGGTGAGATAGTAATAAATACATCAGATACTGCTTTTGTGCATACAGATATCAGCCCTAACAGTGAACATGGTTATAGAGTAAGGGCAATCAATGTAAATGGAAAAGGAGATTGGAGCGAGCTTCTGAGCAAAACTACAGCTCCTCATTCACCTGCCAATATCAATGCATTTTCTAGCAGTACAAAAATTAAATTTACTTGGGAAGAAGTTTATGAATCTCAATATTATGAAATTGAAATTGACGATAAGCTTCTAACAAACACGACGGAGACATCCTACCTGTACTCAGGATTGCTTCCAAATTCAGAGCACAAGTTTAGAATAAGGGCTGTGAATACAAATGGTACGGGTGATTGGAGCGGATATGTAAATAAATATACTGCTCCGGATATTCCCGTAAACTTGTCAGCAGTATCAACCCCAAATTCTATAACAATAACCTGGAGTGCTGTTGAAGCTGCAGAAGGATATGATATTGAAATAAATGGAACAGCAGTGGATGTAGGGAACAGTACAACTTATATACATACAGGATTGAACCCTAATACACAACGTGCTTATAAAGTGAGGGCTAAAAATGCTAATGGCATAGGAGACTGGAGCAAGGTAATTGCAAAGATAACCTTGCCGGATACTCCTTCAAATATTTCAGCAGAAGCTGCAGAGACTGCAGTTACGCTCAGGTGGGATCCTATAGCAGGTGCCGACCAATATGACATCATGATTAATTCATCAATTTTGGAAAGTACTACCGTCACTGAATTTGTCTATGGCGGTTTGACACCGAATACCGAGTACAGCTTTAATATTAGAGCTAAGAATGCAGAAGGATCAGGGAATTGGAGTGAAACAATTACAAAAAAGACAATGCTTGGTGCTCCACAAGGATTTGCTGCTCTTGCTGCAGAGACGTATGTAACACTGACCTGGCAGTCGCTGTCTGAGGGTACGGCTTATGACGTAGAAGCCGATGGTACCATAATCGACAATGGAGTTGGTACAAGCTTTGTTCACCAGAATTTAATGTCAAATACCCAGCATATATATAGGGTCAGAGCAAAGACTGAAAGCAGTGTAAGTAGATGGTCTGAACCACTGCCTGTATATACACTTCCAATAGTACCAATAAATCTTAAGGTGGTTGCATACAGCAATGAAATAGATGTTGCCTGGGATATGGTAGAAGGGGTAATAGGCTATGAGCTTGAATCGGATGGCACAATAATAGAAACAGGGTTGGCAAATACTTATCAGCATCTGAACTTGACTCCTAACAGTACGCACATATATAGGGTAAGAACAGTAGCAGAGGGTGGCAGAAGTGCATGGAGTGATGAAGTAATAGCAGATACACTGCTTGGTATACCACAAAATATAACTACATCAGTAAGCAATAATTCAGCCGCTTTAACATGGGATACAGTGGAAGGTGCAACTTCATATGAAGTAGAAGCGGATGGCATAATTACACCAGTTATAGGTAGTACAAGTTATACACATGCAGGTTTGAACGCAAATTCAGTACATGTATATAGAGTAAGGGCGAAAAATGGTGAAATTAAAGGTGAATGGAGCACATCGGTAACAGCTCTTACAATGCTCAATGTTCCATCGAATATAAAAATACTGCCGACAGCAAATGCAATCACTCTGACTTGGGATGCAGTGGCAGATGCAGAAAGCTATGAGGTAGAAACTAATGGAACGGTTGTAAATGATATAAAAGGGACAATGTATCAGTTGGTTGGTTTAACACCGAATACAGAATACATTATTAGGGTTAAGGCCAGGAATGAAATGAATGCTAGTGACTGGAGCGCAAATATCAACCAGTTTACGACACCCGAGATACCGCAGAATCTAAAAGCAACTTCAACAATAGATTCTACAACAGTGGTTTGGGATGCGGTATATGAAGCTGTTGGATACGATATTGAAGCAGATGGAATAGTTATTGACACCGGCGTGCAGACAACATATACAAATGCTGAGCTTACCCCCAATACACAGCATGTCTACCGTGTGAGGGCGAAAAATGCAAGCGTTGTAAGTAAATGGAGCATTCCATTGACTGAGAATACTTTGCCGGAAATGAAAGTAAGCTTTGCAGCAGAGGAATCCTTTAACTTCGTGGTTGTTGCACCAAAAAAGGCAGATTTAAATCTAAGAACCATTACAGTGAAATATAATCCAGATGAACTGGAAGTTCTGGATATATATGCAGCGACTCCTGGAGCTGATTTGGCGGAAGGAAAGATACAGGGAACTGATTTCACGGTTACACAGTTTATACCGGGGAAAATTGTTCTGACTGTAGAAAATGCGACAAAGACAACAATGAACATTATTAAATTTAAAGCAAAAGCTAACCTGAACACTAATATCAGCTATGAGATTGAATAGCAATATCAATCGATGAAGGAGAAAAATGTATGAATAGAAGAAAAGCAAAAAAAGTATTGACATTCATGCTGATGGTGCTGTTATCTGTCAGCTTGAATATTCAAATAAGCCTACCCGGCAGTTTTAGGGACATATCACAATCACTCAATATAGAGCTGGGGACAAAGGTTTATGCCTTTGACCCGGCTCTTGACCCTTGCCCGATAGCGGCAGGTGATCATAACCTTACAATAATGGGCAATGGAACATTAAAGGTTTGGGGATGGAACGGACATGGACAATTAGGACTGGGTGATGAAAGCAATAGACTTAGTCCTACTTCCATATTAACTACAAAAATAAGCAATGTTAAAAATGTTTCTGCCAGTTGGGCACATTCTTTAGCTGTAAAAACTGATGGCACTGTATATGCATGGGGCAACAACAGTGATGGACAGTTAGGTATTGGAGACTATATATATGGTGATGATTATGATACCCCTCAGAAAGTATATGGATTAACAAATGTAAAGCAAGTAGCAGCAGGAGAAGGTCATTCATTAGCATTAAAAACCAATGGGACAGTATATGCATGGGGAGACAATGAATATGGTCAGATAGGGCAACCAGAATGGATAAGCATACCAAAACAAATAGAGGGGTTATCTGGAATAGTACAAATTGCAACTAGGGGTGACCACAGCTTTGCATTAAAGTCTGATGGGACAGTTTACGCTTGGGGTTACAATGAAGATGGGGAGTTAGGTCTTGGATACGAATCCGAATATGAAGATTATCCCCAGAGGATTCCAGTCTTGTCAGGTGTAAAGCAAATTGGAGCTGCTGGATTATTTTCAATAGCATTAATGAATGATGGCACTGTAAAAGCATGGGGTGGCAACTGGTCAGGAGAATTAGGGCTGGGTGATGATGATTGCAGGAATACTCCTACTACAATAACCGGTTTATCGGGAGTGTCGCAAATTTCAGTGGGATTATGTCATACATTGGCACTTATGAGTAATGGTACAGTAAAGGCTTGGGGATATAATGATCAAGGCCAGTTAGGAATAGGCGATGTAGGAGATTGGAGTAGAGATGTACCTACAACTATACCAAATTTAACAGGCGTAAAGCAGGTAATTGCAGGAAATTGGCATTCACTTGCAATCAAGAATGATGGAACTATATGGGCATGGGGATACAATTATGAGGGACAGGCTGGAATAGGTAACGATATACCTCAATATACCCCTGTTCAAGTGCCGGGAATTACCTTCAACTCATCACCAGCAATAGATGCGGTAATATCACCAGCAGCCAACCAGAGGTACAAAGCAGGTGCCACAATAATACCACAAATAAAAGTACATGATCCTGACGGGAATACCCTGAACATGACATGTAGAATAGATGGTACTGTAGTAGGCACACTAAGCAAGTCCACAAATACTGCAACTCCTACAGACTATACTTTTGCATCAGTACCTGCCAATAATTACACCGACGCTAATCATACAGTCACATTCGAAGTGTCGGACGGAAGCACAACAACCACACAAAGTGTCACAATAAATGTAGATAAGACAGCACCTACAATAGGATCAGTAAGCTATACGCCTACATACAATACCATGACAGTAGCAGGCTCAGCCACAGATGCTACTTCGGGCCTGGATGCAGCCTCTTACAGATATACAGTAGCAGGCGGCAGTGTGAACTATCAAAGTGGATGGACTGCAGAGACAAGCTATACCACACCGGCGGGTCTCACACCAAATACCTCATATACAGTGACCTTTGAAGCCATAGACAAGGCAGGTAACAAAGCAACGAAACAACAGGCAGTATACACAAAAGCACAGACACCGGTACTGGCAATAAGCAGTCCTACGACAAACTCCCTACTGGTGAGCACAACAGATGGCAACCCCGCAGCGACACAATACCAGATAACCACGGGAGGTAAATACGTAACAGCATCAGGAAGCCTCACCTCAACAGCAACATGGATAACCCTTACCAACAAGAAGATAACGGTAGCGGGGCTTAACAATAACACAAAGTACAGCTTCACTGCAAAAGCCAGAAATGCAATCCTCGCAGAAACAGTAGCAAGCACAGCAGCAAGTGGGACAACCCTCTCCAATGCACCGTCAGGACTGAGGGGAACACCGGGAATAAATGAAGTTAAGCTTGACTGGAATGCGATAAATGGAGCTACAGGGTATGATGTATATGCAGATGGAGCGGAAATAACCAACATATCAGAAAATACATATACCCACAGGGGACTGGGAGCAGAAACAACCCATACCTATAAGGTAAGAGCAAGAAATGCAGGAGGAACAGGACCCTGGAGCAGTACGACAACAGTGATTACACTGCCGAATCCTCCTGAAATACCTACAGGACTTAATGCAAAAGAAATAAACATATTCGACATTACAGTGGAATGGAATGCAGCAGTAAGAGCAGAAAGCTATGAAATAAAGATAAGCAGCGGAACAACAACAAACACCATAAAGGGGATAGCAGGTATAAGCTACAAATTCACAGGACTTGCAGCGAATACCGAATACACAATATCCATACAAGCGGTAAACAAGGGAGGAGAAAGCGGATTCAGCAGCGGAACAAAGGTAAGGACACTGCCAAACATACCGGACACACCTACAGCACTGAAAGCAGAACCTACAACCTACACAATGAAGCTAACCTGGGAAGCAGCAGCAAGAGCGGAATCCTACGAAATATGGGTAAACAACGCATTCCTTGCAAGCACAACAGAGACAATCTATCTGCATGAGGGACTCTCACCAATAACCAAATATAACTACAAAGTAAGGGCATGGAATGCAGGAGGGCCGAGCAGCGGATGGAGTGAACTTGAAGCAAGCACACTGCCTATGAAGCCGGATACACCGACCAACGTAACAGCAACAGCAGAAAGCACAAGCGTATTTGTAAGCTGGAATGTGGCAGACAGGGCAGAAAGCTACAAGCTTAGGATAGACGGAGATGACAGCAGGATAATAAGTGGAATAACAACAACAGGCTATACCCATGAAGGCTTGACACCCAACACGGAACACAGCTATGAAGTAATGGCAGTAAATGCAGGGGGAGAAAGCAGCTGGAGCAGAGTAATAAATATAACCACACTACCGGAAGCTGCAATATCAATAACCAATGTAGCGGCAATAGTAAAGAACACCTCAATAACCCTATCCTGGGATGCAGTAGCAGCAGGAGTGGAATACGAAGTGGAAGTGGACGGAAAAATAGTGCAAAACGGAGCCAACACCATATACAACCACAGCGGCCTGACCCCTGTCAGCCAGCACAACTACAAAGTAAGACCTGTAAAGGATGGGGCAGCAGGAGAATGGTGTACGGTAATAACACTGTCCACACTGCCGAATCCTCCAAATGCACCCAATAACATAACTGCAACAGTAACAAATACCACAATACAGCTTACCTGGGAAGCAGCAGCGGATGCGACGGGATATGACATAGAGATAGATGACGGAGTGAAGATAGAGACAGTAACAGGCAGCAGCTTTACCCATGAAGGGCTGACCCCGGGTACACAGCACAGTTACAGAATCAGGGCAAAGAACATAGGTGGAGTCACAGCATGGAGTGCAAAAATAACAGAAAGCACAATAAATCCATCCTATACATTGGAAGCCGAAGCAGGAGAAGAATACCACCTGGCACTGACAGCATCGGGTATACAGGACTTTAACGGAGTCAAATTCGTAGTAACGTATGACCCTGCAGAAATGGAGATAGTAGACCTGTATGAAGCGACACCGGAGCCGGACCTTGTAGAGAACGGAAGGATACCTGGTACAGGGCTCAGTGCAGTGTACAGTGAGGGAAGGATAGAGCTTATGATGGACAACCCGATACTACCCGGAAAGGCATGGTCAGGAGTAATATCGACAATAACCTTCAGAGCGAAGGTTGACGGTCAGATTACCATTAACTATGTTGTCCAGTAGAATTTAAAGGCAGTTCAAGCTCCAAGGCTTATAGAGCCAAGGAGTTTGAACTGGAAGAAGAGGTGAGAAAATAATGGGAATCAAAAAAACACATGGTAAATATGTGGCAATACTTATAGGTTTAATACTGATATTTCAGACAGTAGCTGTAACATCAGGCGGTGTAATGGCAAAGGACAATAATAGCGTAAGTGAATTGACATCCGATGACAAGAGGATAGTCGATGAGATATCCAACGTAACCGGTGTAAGAGTTGAAGATATCATCAAGCTTAAAAATGAAGGCAAGACCTGGAATGAAATACTTGAAGCTGTTAAAAAGGGCACTGGCTATATAACTGTGGATGATTCGGCTTTAAGAGATAAAATACTTTTGCAGTCGGGCCTTGGAATAGATGAGGTGGACAAGCTAACAGCTGATGGATTCAGCGAAGAAGAAATAATGGAAGCTAAAATTCTTGTTGAAAGAATAATATATCAGCTTGAGGAACTTCAACAAGACAGCGAGATAACTGCAGCACCCGTAATGGGTAATGAGCAGGATAAGAATAAAGATATCGCCAGATATAATGCGCTTCTGGCAAAGCTTGAGCTAAAAAAGGCTGTAGGTACGATTCTTAAAGTGAAGAAGAATTTCAATAGCATATATGAAGCAATGGATGAATACATGTGTGCATTACAGTTAGATTTGAATATTGAGGAAATGCTGACAGATAAAAGAAAATATGAGGACGAGAAACAGGAAAAATTGTTGACTATAGATTCACTAAATATAATTACTGTTTCCTCTATAGAAACAAAATTGATGGATAAACTTCAAGCTCAGAATGTTAATGCAGCTGATGTAATGCTTGAGAGTCAGAATATTGAATTTGATAGCGGGTCTGAATTTATGGAAAAAGATATGCCTCAGCTGCCTGAGACAGAAGTGCCGAACGTAAAACCCAAAGACCCTGCTGAGGAGCTTATGAAAGAGATAAATGGAATAACTGAAATAAGTATGGGGGCGGAAGGGAGATAGCTGTTTATGAAAAATAAGAAGATAGCCAAGCTGCTGGTATTCATACTATTAGTAGGAAGTATACTTCCTATGGGCTATATGGCTTTTTCTGCTACATCAAACTATATAGCCAAGCTTAATCCGGAGGCTGAAAATAGTGAAGTAAAAGAGAGACCCCCCATTACCGTAGATGAAAAGGTTAAGAGGGGAGTATCTCCAACTGATCTCCCGCCGGCTAAAAAAGCACTTGTAGTAACAAAGGAAATAGAAGATAAAATTACAGAGCTTGATAGCCTAAATTCTGCAAAGAATATAAAGAATTACAAAGATGCATTGTCAGCATTGAAAGCAACGGAAAAGCTTCAAAAGAAAATTGAAGATATGTTTATAAAGGGATACCGCGTGCCTGACGTATTAACTGCTTATGAGTTCCTATATGATAATTTCGGCACACTTAATGAACTGGAAAATTTGCTGAATAAGAAAAAAGATGGTCAATACTGGGCTTCAATATTCAAAGAGTACAATAAGAATAAAAAGGAATTCACCCCTGGAAACTTCAAACAGGGTGAATTGGAAAGCCTAATGGAATCAAACAATATTACCCCGGATGATATAATGATGGCGGACAAAATTTCACAGAAGGGCTTAGGTACCTTTAGCGAACTGGTCAATAAACGTATGAAAGGTTGGGATTGGCAGGACATAAGCTCAGAGCTTGGTGTTATCAATACTTCAGGCTCATTTCCCAAAGTAGCTGTTGATAAGGAAGAACTGGAAGGATACTTGAATAGTACCAGCCTGACAAAGCAGCAGATAGTGAAGGGCTTTGTAATTGCTGCAAAAGTCGGAAAGCCACAGGCTGACATAATTGGCAAACTGAAAGCAGGTAATAAGGAAGAAGATGTAATGGCCGAGTACTACAGCGAAAAATATGGGAAATAAGGGGGTGAATGATGGTGAAAAAGCTTAAAAGTATACTATTACTCATTATATTTATGTTGGCATTTGCTCCGTTTCAGACAGTAAATGCCGATACCCTGGAGGAATATCTCAATAATCTGGTAGGCCCAAAACAGCAGTATAATACTGAATTATCACCGGTCTATCTAAGCAATAATGTATTTGAAGAAACAATAAGCTCCCAGAATGGCGGGCTCACGTTGGTACAGACGGACTTTTCTCTGCCTGGCAGAAACGGATTAGATCTTGAAATAAAAAGAATATATGAGAACAGCTCTTCGAATGTTAAAGAAATGAAGGTAGAATGGGAAGACGATGCATGGGTGGACTATGTTGAGGCAGATGAGGATACTTCAACCTTCTTCGAAGATAGATACAATCTTGGTATAGGAACAAGGTTTTCATTTCCTGCCATGGAAATAAAGGAAAATGATGATGGAAGCAGTTATATATTTCTTCATACGGAGAGTGGAGCAACATACAGACTTGATGGACCTTATGATTCAAACAATATAAAAACCTATTATCCTGAAAACCAGACTGTAAAAGATGTAAGTATAGTAGAAAATACCGGTTTCACTAATGGACAGCCTGATGGAACCTCTAAATTTCTGATGGCCGGAAAGGATGGGAGAAAGACATATTTCGCCTCAGATGGCCGTGTATTGGCCATTGTGGACAGGTATGGAAACACAATAAAGTTTGAATATGCAACTTTAAACTATGCAATAGACGGCTACAGCAAGGAAAAAAGACTTATATCAAAGATTACAGATACTGTAGGCAGGGTAGTAACTATAGAATATAAGGAAGACTACAGCTTTCGTGTAAAACCTTTGAGTGCAAATAATTATAGTCAGGAAGAAAGCTATAAGGAATCCAACAATCCTGATGAATCATACTCAGGGGACTTGGAAGGTAAATTTCAAGTTGTAATAGGACTTCCAAATGGTAAATCCATTATCTATGACAAGAGTGTAGCTCTTGTTTCAGAGGATTCCCACAAGGTCATAAGGACAAGGCTGCAGCGGGTTTATGACGTGGATGGGAAAGTAAAGTTCCATTACTGGTATGAACAGCAGGACATGGGATTCACATTTATGAACGGACAAAGCTATGATGTTTACAATCGTTACGAGAATCTGGCTCAAATAAATAATTTCAAAACAAACAAGATAACAAGATACATATATGATACCTATACAAAGGGCTTGAGCGATAAAGGAAGCATGCAGTATAGGAAGATTGAGAGGAAAGAAGAGATTGAAAAGACCGGATATACGGCGACAGTAGCTGACTTCTTGAAGCGTTATACCGGTTCGGTAAAAAATAAAGTTACTTATACATATACAAATGAGCCTGATGGTTTCGGTTATGCAGATTATAATGAAGGTTGGGATTATCTTAAGGATACATATCGATACTTTACTGAGGTTAAAGATATGAGTGGATCTGTTACTAAATATGCATATAACGGAATCCATGAGCTTGTCAACATAGAGGAGTCCGGGTCCAACCACAAGGTAATTACTACTACTGAATACGATGAGAAGAAATTCCCTATTAAGACGGAAAAGCTGATATATAATGTTGTAAGCGGTACGGCGACCGGGGAGCCTGTAAAAAAGATTGAAAACTTCCGTTACGATGAATATGGCAATCTGGTAAACTATACAGGACCAATCGCTAACAGGGATGATAAGGGCTATCCGGCGGACAGCGAGAATACAGTAACTTATAACTATGCAACTGATAAGTTCCATGTGCTTTCACAGAAAACTTGGAAGAAGGATAGTCAGACATATTGCTCTATAGAATTTGTAATAGACAGCAAGGGAAATGTTGTGCAGGAGAAGCGCATCAATGATGATGACTCGAAAAATCCTGCCATTATTGATTACCGGTATGACAGCTATGGTAATATGATTAAGAAAACAGTACATTCTTCTGAAAACACCTATGTCACCAATTATGAATATGGTGCTCAAAATAATGGCGCATACCTTACCAAGGAATACGGCGTTATAAATGGTAGAAATGTTGGCAAGGCTTATACCTATGACTTCCTCACAGGTAATCTTAAAGAGGAAACAGATGCAAATGGGAAGATAACAAAATATGATTATGATATGTTCCATAGGGTGACAAAGATTGAATACCCTGATACCGGAATAAAGTTATATCAATATAATGATTATTGGAATGCCAATAGGGAGAAGCTTGTTACGAACCAGGAGAATGAAAGAAACCTCTATACCTATGATATATTCGGGAACCTGATTGAGCATAAGTTATTTGATAAAGGGCAGTGGAACATCATAAGCAAAACAGAGTATGACTCCAATGGAAATAAAACTAAGGACATAAATTCAAACGGGCATGCAATAAGATACACATATAGCAGCGATAATAGGTTAATTCAAAAGGCATACATGAGAAACAACATTGAAATAAGAGAAAGAATCAACCTGAGCTATAGCTACGGCACTGATAGTGATACCTTCATGCTTGTCAAGATGAAGGACGAAGACGGTTATGAAATACGGAATCACTATGACGCTGCCGAAAGGTTGGTTGCAGTTGATAAGACCCAGGATAATAAGACTTATTTCACAATCAAATATGCTTACGACTATGACGGAAACAAGATTTCCATGACTGACGCAAATGGTGGCACTGCATCGTATGAATATGATGATTTTAACAGGCTGGTAAGTCAGAAAGATGCCCTTAACAATCAGACAACATATTTTTACAACAACCTTGATAATCTGATAAGGAAAGAAGAACCTGGCAGTAAGGTTGTAGAGTTTGAATATGACGTATTGGGCAGGGTTGTAAAAGAAAAGGTATATAAAAAGGGACAAAGCGATCACACATACAAGAAATACACCTATGATGATGCAGGAAATGTCCTGAACCTCACTGAAGGAATGATTAAAGGGGGAATTGACATCCCATCTGCTGTTGTTGAGTATAAATATAACAGCATGAATCAGGTGGCAGATGAGTACAGGAAGATTGATACTGCAGCAACAGCACATGTTAACTACCAGTATGACTTGCTTGGTAACAAGACTCAGGCTACAGAGTTCATCAACTCTGCAGAGGATAGGTTCATAAGACATAACTATGGCTACAATCATGCAGGGAAAATGATCCTTGACGAAGGTTATATGCAGGATGCTGGAAATGTGCAGAGGGGATACTATAAGATCGTTTATACCTATGATTATGCTGATAACATGCTTACAAAGGAAGAGTTTATAGGCGATGGAAAGTATAGGACGACCACTCTGACCTATGACTACAGGAATAGAGTTGTAAATAAGACAGAGCCCTTTACTGCTGATGGCAAAGCCAAGGTAACAAACTATGAATATGATGGCAGGGGCAATGTAAAGGCAGAGACTAAGGTTGTGAACGGAATCTCAATGAAGAAGACATACAAGTATGATGGTATGGGTAATCTTGTAAGAGTTGGGGACTTGCTCGACAATATCACAAGATATGCTTATGACCGCAACGGGAATAGGACAAAAGAAATCGATCCGAGATATACAACTATTTCGGATGATAGCAATCCGGAGATATTCAATACTGCAAGCAGGTTTGAATATGAATACGATGCTCTCAACCGTCTTGTAAAAACCACTGCTGTAGAAAATGGCAAATCGGTTGTAATACAGTACAGGGAATACGATGGAAGAAACAATCCCACTAAGTATGCAGATGGCGAAGGATATAACTCAGACAATCCATCGGCTTCTATAGGAGAAGAATACGAATATGATGAGAATGACCGTGTTATAGGCTATAAAACAGCTGAGACTGTAAAGCACAACATTGAAAAGGGTGAAAATAAATATTCCAGGAGATATACTTATGACGGTTCCGGAAGGACGTTGACCGAAACTGACATAATGGGATATACCACAAGCAGCAGCTATTACATGAACGGAATGCTCAAGGAGAAGACTTACGCAGACGGATCAAAGGAAAGCTATGTATATGATCTTACTGGCAAAGTTGAGACTGTAAAGACAGATAAGAAAAATCAACTTACTAAGTATTATAATAACGTATTTGGCAAACAGTATCTTGTTATCAATCCTGATAATACACAGGAAAGCTTCGAGTATTCCTTTACCGGAGATTTGAAACAGAGTACAGATAAAATGCGAAATCTCAAATGCTACGAATATGATCAGAGCGGAAACCTTATAAGCAGCAAGGAGTACATAGAATCGGATGCCAGCTATGACTATTTCCGCATGGTTAAGAGCACTTACAATGAAGTGAATAACATAACCAGCCGGGAAACATTCCTTGTAAGGAAGGCAAAGGTTTCAGGAACTGAGACGCTTGAACCGGCAGGGGATTTGGTCACATATGCCTATGATAGTATTGGCCGACTTGAAAAGACAACAGGACCAAACGGTAGGGAGACTACAAACGTATATGACAAGAAAGGCAATATAATTACCAAACGTTCAAAAGCAAGCAGCGGATATGAAGACATAGAGAGATATGCATATGATTTGCAGTCAAGACTTATAGAAAAGAGTACCCTTATAGAAAAGTCAGACTTGGATTCCAAGTACCTTGTTGGTGCCAAGTTTGATACTGTATATCCTACAAAAGTAAAGGCTTCTGCAAGATATGATTACTACAATAACGGTACGGTAAAATTCGAGCTTGACCCCAGCGGGAACAGGATTTCCTATGAATATGACCTGGACAAGCATATGACTAAAAAGATCGATCCATTGGACAATACAACAGAATATGATTATGGCCTGAGGGGGAATCTAATAGAAGAGATAAGCCCCAATAAAGCATCAACTGATTATCAGTATGATGAAATGAACAGGCTAATAAGAAAAATCGTACCGACAACCGACGGAGGAAGGGGTACATACAGGTATTTGTATGATGTGATGGGCAACCGCATAATGGACATTACTCCCAACAATTACGAGCCGTCGAAGGATACGCCTGAGCTTGCAGATACAATGGCAGGGACAAAATATGAATATGATTCCATGAATAGGCTTGTATCAACAATCTCACCTTATGGTGACATAGTGAAGTACAACAAATATGATGTAAAGGGTAACCTGATAAAAGCCATAGATGGCTTAAGGTATAATGGTAATGTAGATACCTCCAAAGGAACCGAATATTCCTATGACGGGCTCAACAGGGTGCTCATGATTACAGATGCTTTAGGCAACAGTGAAAGCTTTTCCTATGACATACTGGACAATATGATTGAAAAAACTGATGCAAGAAGCAACACTATAAGGTATGAATATGACACTGACAAGACGCTTAGGAAGGTAACTTACCCCGACACAGGAGTTGTAGAATACAGCTATGATAAGCTGGGAAGAAAGATAACCGAAAAGGATCAGAGGGGTAATACCACATCATACTCCTACAATGGTTTTGGCAAGCTGAAGTCCAGAC
>CAZUGK010000068.1:17310-20981 GCA_964619815.1 uncultured Clostridiaceae bacterium
GAAACGTCGAAGTTTACAAATATGATTTGAATGGCAACATAGCAAGGCTTATCGATGCGAATGGCAGCGAAACCACATTTAAATATGACGGAAACAACCGTCTGAAGGAAAAGAGAACACCGATTGAGGGAACACACTATTCGATAGAAAAGTATGAATATGACGCACTGGGCAATGTGCTTAGCCAGATTATCACAGGTACAAAGGATACTGCTTCAGTGAGGGGGACTAATTACACCTATTACCCTAATGGACAGGTAGAGACTGTTTCTGACAGTAGCGGTAGGGTAACAAGGAGCTTCTATGATAAGAACAACAACCTCACAAAGTCAATGTCCCAGAGAGATGGTGATAACTACGACATAATGAGATATGAATATGACAGGATGGACAGACAGGTAAAATCAATTACCCTTATAGATAGGAATTACCTGTACAACGCATCTGAGTTACCAAATATAAGCGAATTGAGGGATGCTGAATACCCTGACAAGGTTATGCTCATTACTGCTTATGAATATGATATTCTTGGCAACAAAACAAAGGTAATAGAGCCAAAGGGCTCTGTGTATGGTGAAGAAGCAAACTATACAACGACTTACAATTATGATGAACTGAACAGGGTTAAGACCATCACAAGAATGCATGACGGAAATGCTGTTACCCTAGAGTATTTCTACGACGAAGCAGGAAACAGGGTAAAAGAGCTTAATGAAAGAGGCTTTGCAACAGAATACTCCTATGATTCCATGAATAGAGTACTCACAAAAACCGATGCTTTAGGCAGAAAGTTCAAATATGAGTATGACCTCACAGGCAATAAGATTTCAGAGACCAATGCAAAGGGTGACAGCGTCAGCTACAGCTATGACAGCCTTAATAGGGTAGAAACTGTAACCGACCCTTATGGTATTGTGATAAATGCCAAGGTATATGACAAAAAAGGTAATGTAATCAAGGAAATAGATGCAAAAGGATATCTGTCGGGAGATACAAATGAGGAGCTATATGGAACAGAATACGAATATAATCTCGCAGGAAGTGTAATAAAAGTTACAAATCCTGAATCAGGTGTGACAAAGTATGAGTATGACCAGTTCGGGCAGGTTGTGAAGAAGACCGATGCCTTGGGCAGTGCGACTCTGTACGAGTATGACAGAGCTGGAAGGCTTATAAAGGTAACAGACCCTCTGAACACAATAACACAATACAGCTATGACAGGGCAGGCAACAAGCTCACGGTCACAGATGGAAGAGGCAAGCTGACGATCTATGGCTACGGTGATTTCGGAATAATGGTATCCATGAAGGACGCAGACGGAAGGGAAATGAGTTACAAGTACGATGCCTCCATGAAACAGGCATACCTAAAGGACAGGAACGGGAATGAAATCACCTTCAATTATGATAATAGGGGACTCCTTACAGAGAGAAAGGCATCGGGCACTGACATTACCATAAGCTTCACCTATGACGAAGTGGGCAATAGGGCTTCAATGGCAGATGCAACAGGCACATACACATACAAGTACAACGGCAACAACTGGCTGGAAACAATAGAAAAGGATGGAGCATTACATATAAGCTATACCTATGATGAAATAGGCAACATAGAAAGCGTAACAGATAAGCTTGGCAATACAACAGACTACACCTATGACAAGTCCAGCAGGATGAAGACCGTTGCAAACAACGAAAGGACAGCCACATATGAATATGATAAGAACGGTAATAGAGAATCCATCGAATACGAAGGCGGAGTAAAAGAAGAATACACCTATGATAAGAATAATGACCTTCTGAGCCTTGTTAACAAAAGAGCAGATGGAAGCGAGATATCCAGCTACACATACACCTATGACCTGGCTGGAAGACAGATAACAAAGACCGACAGCTTCGGGACAACAGAGTACAATTATGATAAGGCAGGAAGGGTAGAAAAGGTAGAAGCCCCCGGAAAGACTACAGTATATGCATATGACAAATCAGGCAACAGAATATCTCAGGCAGAGACCTACACATCAGAACAGATAATAGCCGGAGTTGACGGTACAGGAGTAGAAGAAATAAAATACATAGTAAAGAAGAGTGAATATATATACTCCAATACCAACCAGCTGCTGAAGCTTTCAGAAAAGATGCTTGCTGCAGAAAGCAAGGAGGTACTGCAAAAGATAACTACCTACAGGTATGACAACAACGGCAACCAGCTCAGACAGACAGCGGAGTATATAATTCCATATGTCAATACCTATGTAAAGACCTATACCACAGCAGTATTCGGCAATAGCACCACAGAGCCGATACACAAGCTGGTAGAACAGGTCAACAACACCTTTGATGCTTTCAACAGACTTGTAAAAGTAGAGAGCGTAAAGGCAGGCGTAAGGACAGTAGTAGAATACAAATACAATGGTGATGACCTGAGGACACAAAAGGCAGTAAGGAGATCAGACAAGGGCAATACAGCAGAGATAACCAACTTCCAATACGACAGACAACATGTTATACTGGAAACAGATGGATCGGACAACATAAAGGTAAGCTATGTAAGAGGCATCAACTATATATCAAGAGAAGATAAAGCCGGCAAAGTATCCTACTACCTGTACAACGGACATGGGGACGTAGTGCAGACAGTAAGTGAAAGCGGGGAAATAGAGAACCAGTACGATTACGACATATTCGGCAACCCGACAATGACAGTAGAAAGTTATGACAGCTCAGTAAGGTATGCCGGAGAATACCTGGATGCAGAAACAGGACTCTATTACCTGAAAACAAGATACTATGACCCATACATAGGAAGATTTATCTCAGAGGACAGCTACTGGGGCGAAGACGACAACCCGCTGAGTCTGAATTTGTACACTTACTGTGAGAATGACCCGATTAACTTCATTGATCCGACTGGACACAGTAGAGAAGATATAAAGGAAGATATACAGCGGATAAAAGAAGAGATTAAAGAGCAGCAGAATATCTGGTGGGAACAGGTATATATGTACAATGCAAGCAGAAGGCAGTCAGAATGGAATGATGTACAGAAGGAGGCCAATAGAAGAGCAAATGAACTTAGGGTTGAGCTTGCAGAACTGGAAAAAGCACTGAGAGAACTGGATGAAGCTAAGAAGGTAGAAGATGGTGTAAAGGATATAGAGGATGAGTCAAAGAGCAACGAGACAAATGAAGACGGTAAACAGGAAGATAAAAAGCCTGACCCGCAAAAGCCACAAGCTACAGTGCAGCAGCAGGCACCTAAACCCAATGCGGCTGAAACAACGCAGCCAAATCAGAAAGGCAGCACAAAACCTGTAAGTACTTCTACTGTACTGAAAATGGGTGATAGCGGTAAGGATGTTGAGTACATACAACAGCTGCTTATAGGGGTAGGTATTTATGCGGTTGAAATAGACGGTAAAACCCGTTATCTTGAAGCTGATGGAAGTTTCGGTGAAATAACACGGGAAGCAGTAAAGCTTTACCAGAAGAAGATGGGACTAGAAGAGGACGGTATAGTAGGGGAAAAAACAAAGGCAGCGCTATACAAAAGTAATAAACTTGGTATATCTGACGCTATACTCAAATCTATGAAAAGCAATGGCTCTAAACAGACTGTCCCTGGAGGTACACTTGGACTAGGTGCTACTGGGAATGATACTTCTCAGGGG
>CAZUGK010000069.1:0-12699 GCA_964619815.1 uncultured Clostridiaceae bacterium
TTTCAGATAAAAGCAGACTCAAAGATGGAGATAATACGGTCAAATTTGTGGATAGTCCTGTTCAGTCAGGCTCCGGCCCTTTTAACTATCCTGTGAGGGATTTGGGGGGGAACCAAGGACTATCTGATATAAAGAAGCCAAATATAGACCGCTATAACATAAAATTGGATACTGCGTCTCCCTCAATAATTACACCGGCTGACAGCTATGAAGAATACACGCCCGGAAGGACAAGCGTGGATATTGTCATAAGCGAGGAAAACATGGGCACTGAACAATCGCCTCTGACTCTGACATATTATTGGGAATACTTGGATGCGAATGGCAGAAGAGTAAGGGAACCGGAGAAAGATATATTTGTCAGCAGTGTTGTTGTGCCTGTAAGGGACGCTGTTAATACTGTCTATACAGTAAAAATGGACATACCATACGGCGGCAGAATACCACCCTATCAGGAATTCAAGCTTTATGCAGAAGTCAATGATGAAGCAAGAAATCACCAAGGTGTCTGGTTCAGCTATTTCAAGGTGAATCAAAAGGATAATACCCCTCCGTCATTATCCTGGAGTAAGAGCGTTTATGAGGATGGAACAATTATTGACCTGGTTGAGGCCGAGGATACTGCCTATGTCAGGAGCCGTTCTGTTTCTTTCAGTGTCGCGGACCTTGAAAGCGGTGTGGAAGAAGTTAAGTATTTTTGGACAAAGGAGCCGTATGCCGGCGAAAGCGGTGTAACTGCTAAAATGGTGCTGCCTGGGGAAGAGGGAAGATATGTAATACAAGGAACAAGTCGTGATACTCCTTTGGAGGGTAAATATTATCTTAACATTTTGGCTGTAAACAAGACAGAGACAAACAGTATCGCCGGCAAGGCCTTTTATTTTGACAACCAAGGCCCACGTGTCAACGGAGATGTAATATATGAAGCCGGAAACCCTGTTTCGGCACGGTTTCAGGTACAGGACAGAGCATTACAAAGCAAATTTCTATATACCTTATTGGCTAGTGACAGTGGCAGTCTTACTTTTGAAGCAGTCACCGAACCTGACATTTCGGCAGGACTTAAGGATGACGGCATGTGGAAAGTACTTGATCTGGAAAGCTCGGATGAAGGTGTGACTGCAAATATAACCGGAGTGCTTGATAAAATCACAAAATCAGGGTATTACAAGCTGGTCACAAGGTATTATGATGAATTTTACAACTGCACCGAGCGAGAGAGCACCATGTGGTATGACTTTATAGCTCCGGAGCTTGAGGTAATAGATGGTGGAGTACCGTCAGAATTTAAAAAAAATCATGAGGCTGTAATTAAAGTGGTTGACAACATGGGTTATATAGATTTGTGGGGAGATGGCTTATCTGTTAACTGGGTAAATATTGACAGCGGATTGGAGTATCCGGCAAGTTATGAAATTGAACCGCAGCTTCAGGTGATTACCGTGCGGGGAAATGATGAATTTAACGGCAAATATTGCCTTAAGGTCGCTGCCACAGATGGTTCAAACAACAGTATGGAAGAATATGTATTCATAAGCGGCAGCCGAGCCGAATACTGCTTTGACAATAGCCCTCCGGCGGCAAGGATTGTGTATGATAACGGTAAAGCAGCCAAGACAATTAAGTTTGCATACTCGGAGCTTGAGGATGAATATTCGGAGCTTGCATTGTTCAGGTATGGGTTATCAAACTCAGCGGAGGGAGAGCCATCAGAGTGGGTGGATATTTACCCCGCTTCAGATTTTGGAGAAATAGTATATCCTGCAGGAGCTGTTGCAGACGGAGAATGGTACCTGTCGGTACTGCTTCAGGATACCCATGGAAATGAGCAGATTATTCGCAATCAGGAGCCTTTCATTATTGACAGTACAAATCCATCAGGCAATATAAGCTTTTCGGGCAATTATACAAACAAACTTGCTGTGCCCTTGTACATAGAAATTGATGAACTTGCAGCGAAAGAAAGAAAAGCCTTCAAGGCTGCCTTTTCCTTTAATGAGGAAGAGCTTCAATCTCCGGACTGGAAGGATATTACTTTTGAAAACGGCAGTGCTGTATACAGTATGATTCTTTCTGATACTGCAGACGGAGTGCAGAGGGCATACGCCAGATTTATGGACGAGGCTGGAAATTTATCCCCTGTTTACAGTGACTCGATAATATTGGACAGAACAGCCCCAACAGGCGGGATTTCTTACAGCACAACGGAGCCGATTGCGGGAAATGTGACAGCAGCTTTGACAATGGCAGATAACTATACCGTAAGGCTGCTGAATAACAATCAGCTCAGCTCATATGAATTCAACAGCAACGGAGAGTTTGAGTTTATACTGGCAGATGAGGCGGGAAACAAAACCCGTGTAAAGGCAATTGTGAGCAATATCGACAGAGAACCTCCGAAAGCATCGGTTGAATATTCCCTTCCGAGGGATTTATGGACAAACCAATCCATTACTGCCACGCTTCATTTGGAGGATATTAACGGCTGCAGGATACTAAGCGAAGGCGGGAATACTCACACCTTTCATGAGAATGGGGAATTTGTCTTCCGGTTCGAGGATGGGCTCGGCAATCAAGGCAGCATCAAGGCAGAGGTTAAGAATATTGACAAAACACCGCCGGTGGGCAGCATAATATACAGCCACTCGGATATGGCACCGGTTACTGTTTATCTTTCCGTATATGAGCCTGTAAAAGTGATGAATAATGCAGGAAGCTTCAGGTATGTGTTTGAAGAAAACGGAGAATTTACTTTTAGGTTTGAGGACAAGGCAGGAAACACAGGTGAAGCTACTGCTGAAGTAAGCACCATTACATCGGCAGACAAGTATGTTGATGTCAGCTACAGTGACTCGGGAAGGCTGACAAAGGAAAATATAGATGCTGTATTCACAGCCTTCTCAGGTCTGTCATGCATAACAAGCCCTACAGTGACGGAGGAAGTATATGGACCGTATATTCACAGCTTTATGGAAAATGGTGACTGGCCTGTATCAATAAGGGTGTTGACCGGACCGGAAGAAGGCAGTGTAAGAACGGCTGCAGGAAGTATATACAATATTGACAGGGTACCGCCGGAAGCAGAGTTATATATCAGTGCAGAAGAAATAACCAATGAGGATGTTACAGTGATCCTCCTGCCTTACGATGACAAAGGAAAAACAATTACAATTGCAGGGGGAAAATCGGTACATGTGTTTGAGGAAAATGGAACATACACCTTCGAGTTCACTGATGAGGCCGGAAATATAGGATATAAGGCAATTACCGTATCTAATATTGATAAAACTGCGCCGGTTGGAGAAATCAGATATTTCACGGTTGAGTCGGAAGAAAACTCTGTTTTTGCTGAAGTATACTTCCCGGAGGAAACGGAAGTTGAGATTTTGAACAATAACAGTTCGAACATTTATGAGTTTGTAGAAAACGGTACTTTTACCTTCAAATTTGCCGATAAGGCAGGAAACATAGGTGAAGCAGCCGCCCGGGTAAATAGCTTCCCGGGAAGCCTTCCGGCAGGAACCATTGAGTATTACATAGACGGAATTAAAGTTGAAGACCCTGATGGAGCCATTACCAATAAAAATATTGTTGCAAAGCTGTTTTTGGATGAAGCAGGAGGACCTTATACTATAGTGAATAATGGGGGCGGCAATAGTTACACCTTTATGCAGAATGGAGAATTTACCTTCATCTATGAGGACAGCGGGGGATATAGAGGCTTTGCAACTGCCAAGGTCAGCTCCATGGATACGGAAGCACCCAAGCTTCAGATTAGTGCAGACATAGTAAAGGCTACCAACAAAGACGTTGCTATTACAGTAACCTACAGCGACAATAAAGGAATTGACCGATTTATATTTAACGGGGAGGCGGCCGCAGTTGCACCTGAGGGAAAGTATACCTATATATGCACGGAAAACAAAACAATAAGAGCAGAAGTATCTGATGCTGCGGGGAATGTTACAGTAAAAGAATTCAACATTGATTACATAGACAAAGCAGTACCGGTTGGCACTATTGTATATTCTCCAAATGCAAGTACCAATCAGGACGTCAAAGCGGTATTAAAGCTTAGTGAACCTGGGCTGATACTGAATAACGGCGGAAAGATGGAATATGTTTTTACGCAGAATGGGGAATTCACCTTTGAGTTTTCGGATATTG
The DNA here is from genome assembly GCA_964619815.1 of uncultured Clostridiaceae bacterium. Classification (GTDB taxonomy): domain Bacteria; phylum Bacillota; class Clostridia; order Lutisporales; family Lutisporaceae; genus BRH-c25. Next base: position 4,168 of record CAZUGK010000069.1, read on the forward strand.
CAGGAAACAAAGCATCTGCCAAAGCAGCCGTCAACTGGATAGACAAGCTTCCGCCAAAGTTAACGCTGGAGTATAGCAGCAAATCTGCGACCAATAAGCCGGTGGAGGTTACCTTAAAAGCTGATGAACCTGTTGTTATATTAAACAACGGAGGAGCAGCAAAGAGAACGTTCTACGTAAGCGGGGAGTTCACCTTCAGGGTCATGGACCACGCAGGAAACGAAGTCAGCATAAAAGCCGAAGTATGGAATGTTGACTCAGAAAAACCCCTTATAACTTTAAATGATTTATCATATATAAGCATTATGCAAGGAGAAGCATACACAGAACCGGGATATAGTGCAGTTGACAACATGGACGGAGATATAACAGGCAGGGTTGTGACAGAAGGCAGTGTCAATGCGGAAGTGCCCGGAGTATACATGTTAAAGTACAAGGTTGCAGATGCGGTAGGAAATGTTTCTGAGAAGATAAGAACTGTTAAAGTTATCGGCCGCAATGAGATTGTGCTGCTTCTGAATGGGGAAGTGGTAGAAGGGGAATCGGTGATTTTATACGACAGCAATGTCAATGCAGATGTTATCGGAAACGAAGGAAGCTGCTTAATCAAATGGGCTGAAGGCAGAAGGACCCGGTCTTATTTCAAAAGCGAAGGGAACATTGTTGAAGCAGGAAGAAATGTTATTCTTGCGAAAGGAAAATGGTATACCTTCTTTGTGCAGGACAGGGAGAGAAATACGAAAACTTCCCAGATTTATATAAATGAGTAGTTGAGGTGAGAAAATGAACAAGAGGCATAAAGCTGCATTGATGCTTGTGATTTGGATTTTCAGCTTTTTTAATACTGCTGTACTGAAGGTAAGCGGAGCGGATGCACCGGGGACTTTGTCCATAAAAAACAATATAATTGAGCTATTGGTAAATAAGCAGGATGGAAGGTATGCTATAAAGACATCCGAAGGCTCGCCAAACAGGCCGGATGAAAACTCACCGCTTCTGTTCTCAAAGGGTGCACCTGAAACGACCTTCACTACTTTCAGGATTGACGGGAAGGACTATATATATGGCAATTCCTATAACGGAATATTGATGGATGGAAGTGTTATAACGGCTCCGGTAACCGAAGGCATGAAGAACACTTCAACCTGGAAGGTTGGGGATATCGTAGTTACTCAGAAGCTGGAGATGACGGACAACGTTGAAAGCAGTGATGTGGGAAATGTCAAAATCAGTTATACAATAACCAATACCGGAACTGAAAACAGAACTGTAGGGACTAGAGTGCTGCTGGACACGATGCTCGGCAGCAACGACGGCTCAGCAATCTCCCTGGAGGGGAAATCAGAGGTTGCTTTTGAGACTGAGATGGCCGGGGAGGATATTCCCGTATACTGGAGGACCTCCGATTCTGCTGATAATCCTAAGGTTGTAGCCTATGGTTTTATAAAGGGCTGGGGAAATTCCGAGCCTGACAGATTGACCATTGCCCATTGGAGCGCCCTGTCTTCCACTAAATGGGACTATTCAGTAAACTCTGAAAGGAATATTGGTTCTGCGTTGAATGATTATAAGAGTTCTGACTCGGCAGTGGCGCTTTATTGGGAACCTGAGACCCTGGAGCCGGGCAAAATCATACAGGTTGAAACATATTATGGGTTGGGTAACATTAAGGAGAGTGCGGAGGGGAGCAGCTTCAGCTTGAGCGTGCTGGCACCGTCAAAGCTAAGTATTGAAGGTGACGTGTACAAGGACAATCCTTTTGAAATCCTGATGGAGTTGGACAACAGCCTTGAAGGCTCAATGGAGCTTTCAGGAATCACTGCGGAACTGGTTCTGCCGGATGGCCTTGAACTTGCAGAAGGTGTAGAGGGCAGTCAATATTTCTACAGGATACCCGTAAATCAAAAGCAGACTGCAAAATGGCAGGTAAGAGCGGCTAACACTCAGAAGCTTAAGGTGCTGCAGTATATGGTGCGCATTTCCTCCATGGGCAGGGAACTGAAAACTCTGAAGAAATTCATCATTATACCCGGCTTTAATAAGGATGATTTTGAAATCGGCTATACGGATGTGGTACCGAGAAACCTCTACTATGATGAGGAGGATAATGCAATACAGCTTATTGGCTACGGCTTTGACAAGCTTAAGGATAAGAGCAGCTATGAAATGCGCTTGGTCAACAAATTCGGCAGTAATACTTATTATCCCAAAGCTGAGGATATTACGGTAGTAAGTGACAGCCACATCCGGATAAAAATCCCGAGAGGACTTCAGACAGGCAGGTATGAGCTTTCGATCAACCATAAAATCGATATTCTTGATCATACCCTGTCTCAGGACCTTGTGCTGACCTCCGATGAGAGATATAAATCCAGAAACTATGGAATCATGCTGATCAGGGCTGAGAATCTCGGAGGCAAATCGGTACACTCCGTAAGGCTGTATGAAAAGGAATCTGATATAAGTCCGGCAGAGAAAAGCAGTGCCGTAATGACTATAAGAGGAAAAGTAAAAAATATTTCTGAAGGAAGATATGAAGTATATGGTGATACTGTAGCTATTAATAATGATGTTTATTATACAGGCTATGAAGATAGCTTATTGTCGGTTTACAAGAGCGGGGACAGCTTTGTGGTAAAGGGCAATGGAGAACTGTACATGCAGTCGGCTATGATGGGGAAGAGCATAGATATAACACTGAAGAAGGGACATTTCATCATTGATTCGGCAATCGCTGCCATAGAGGATGAATCGGGTTATATCAATGATACCGGTATGATATATATAGGATATTTTCCTATTCTGGTTAAAGCGATAAAGCTTCAGAACAGCGGTGAATTAAAGGTAGATGGGGTATTGCAGCTTGAAAACAAGTATTTTAACTTTCTTACAGGTGTTGGGACGGGCATGATGGAATCAGACCTGAAGGATCTGAGCATTACCAATAAGAAAGTCAACATAGATACAAAGATATCAATACCTTTTCCGGCCTGGAAGCTGGGAAACTTCCAATCAAAAAGCTATCCGTCCAAGACTAATGTAACCTTTTACATAAATACCATCAAAGGAGCATATGGCTTTGAGACCAAAGCCCAGAATCTTAAGCTGAGGCTCAGGGATATAAATGCGAAAATGGCCTTTGACAAGAACCTGTACCCTGATTACTTTGAATTTGAGAATAAATATGGATCAATACCGGAGCCTATAGGAAGCACAGGGCTTGCATTTGAGCGCATAGGTGGGGGTATGTACGGACTGAAATCCTTGTATGATTCGCTAAAATACGGTATTTTGCCTACCGGATCAAGCATAGCAGCCAGAGCAGATATAGTTGACCTGCTTACTTACAATGCAAGGATAAAGGGATATACTCTGGTGGGGCTCAGGGATATAGAAGCGGTCCTGAGCAGCGGCGGGATAGACTTGGATGGAGATGGGTATATATACTTCATAGATGTAGGGGATATTATCGGCCATTTCGATTTTAGCGGAGGGTATATACAGGCAGACCTGAATATATACGATATTATCATAGCGAATGCATATTTCGGTATAAGCAAACATGAAATAAAAGGCTCGATAAGTGCAAAGGTAAAGATACCTAATGATGTGTGGTTCATAGGTGGAGAAACCATTTCAGGTTTTGGCGCCGGATTGTCTACGAAAAAAATTGAGGGCAGCGTAAAGTTTCTTGGGATAGGAATAAGCATTGCATATACCTGGGGCGACAGTTCCGTTGATTTTGACGTGGCGTCTGCTTCAGATACCGGTGTGAAGGGGATATATACAGCCATAACAAAGGATAAGCAGGGAAGAGATGTTGCTGTTGACTATGGCACCAATATTGAAAAGCTGAGGGATATAAGCAGTTCATATTATGTATGCTATACAGGTAATTTTGGTAAAACCCTGGCTTTAGGAGCCGATTCATATAACTACGATGCAGTAATTGACAGCAGTGTTGAATCGGCTATTATAGAAATGCAATACAGCTCGCCGGCCGCACCGGTTATAGAAGTAAAAGATCCTATGGGAAATCTTTATGCCCTGAAAGAGGGAGAAAACTATAAGAACCAAATAATACCTGCAGAAAAATCAAGCACCGGACTTATAGAAAAGCGTATATTCGTGACGATTGCTTCTCCGACAGTTGGAACATGGAAAATCAAATCCGATCAAGCAGTTGAAATGAGCCTGTTCAATGCCAGGGAACCGGCTGTTTTCAAATCTCTTGCAGCAGGCCAGGAGGCAGGTAAAATCAAAGTCAATTGGACGCTTAACAAAACCGAAGGGAGCACTGTTTCATTATATCTTGTCAACGAGGCGGGCCCCTCCGGAATGCTGGAGCTTGGCAAGGACCTTGCAGGTGGTCTTGGTGCATATGAATGCAGCATACCGGCAGGGGTCACTACCGGGAACTACAGGGTCTACGCAGAAGTAAAAAGGGATTCGGCCGGTTTTAATGCTATGAATTCCGAAGCATTTGAAATACCAGATGCTGCCGCGCCTGAAGCTCCAACCGGCTTTAAGGTTGAAGCAGCAGGCAACGGTATGATGAAGGCACAATGGAATGCTATGGATGAAGCAGATGAATTCCGCATATACGCAGTTGATGATAAGGGAGAAATAGACAGGACAGTAAAAACTATTGTGAGTGAAACCGGAGATAAAACAAATACGGTTTTCGGAGGAACCTTGAAGGACGCTGATGGCAATGAATACGGATGGTTCCCCGACAGGACATACAGTTTTGCATTATACGCAGTAAAAGTATCGGGGGAAGAAGGTTCAGAGGCAGAGCACATAAGCAGGCCTGCATATTCAGAAGAAGTATATCTGCCGGTGCCGGAGCCTCCCGAGTTTACAGTCAGTTTTACTGCCCAAGGCGGAAGCATCAATGTGGAAAAAGACCAGGACGGCAATGACGTTAGGTATACAAATAGAAAGAGTATCAGCTGCGGCTATCAATCGGAAACAGATGCTGATGCAGTGTTTTATGTCAATGGCGACGAGGTTGACAGTACAGCACAGAAGAACTATAATCTGCAGCTGGACCTTAGAAGCGGAGGCAATTTGATAGAAATTGTGGCTGTGGGAGAAAACGGGGACAAGACTGTTAAAGCATACGAAATCTATTATGATGACAAAGCACCTGACTTGATGGTGCAGAGTCCCAGCGGGAATGATAATATCCGGTCGGGAACAGTATTGGTATCGGGAAAAACAACGGCAGGAAGCAGGCTGTATGTAAACGGAACCCAAATGACTGTAGCGGAAGACGGCAGCTTTAATGAAGAATATATGCTTTCCAATGTACAGATGGAGACAATCACTATATCAGCTATGGATCTTGCCGGCAACAGGACCGAATATTCGGCGGAGGTATTGAACTCAGACGCAGGTAATGTGATTAAAGCACAGATAACGCCGCAGCTGGAACAGATGAGAGCAGGGGACAGGATACAGCTGAAGCTTTATGGTATAACAAAAGACAACAGGCAGGTATTATTGGATACGGACAAAGTTGTATGGCAGCTGTATGATGATGAAGGAGCGGCATCCATGACCGAAGACGGAGTGTTATCGGCAGTAAAGCCGGGAGAAATCATAATAACTGCAAAGTATGCTCTTTCAAGTGAAGTGTCCTATGAAGATGCATTGATAATCAGTGTGCTGCCAAGGCCGGTCAGTGAGGATGATGAATATGATGAGGATGAGGATGGGGATGAGCAAACAAACACTCCGGTAAACAATATAGTTCGTTCAGCCGGAGGAAGTGAACCGGGCATTTTACTTAGAAGGCCCTTGAATATTAAAGCCAATGGAGTAATAGAAATACCGGGAGTAATAAAGCTCAGATTCACCGGTAGCGAAGCACACAGGGACGGATACATTGAAGTGCATGAAATATCAGACTTGCTGCAATACAGGCAGCAAAGCGGAAGTAAGGATTTTGTAAGCAGTATATTCGATATAACTGTAACCGAGGGATACCGGTTCAATTCTCCGGTGGAGCTTACAATCCACTTTGACAAAAACAGAGTAAAAGACTTAAAGCACATAGCTATATATGTATATAATGAGAAGACAGGCAATTGGGATATGGTAGGGGGTGTTGCCGATGAAAGGCAGCACTCGATTACAGTGGAAGTTCCCCATTTCAGCAAATATGCCGTCATGGAAAACAGCGGAATGACGCTGATGGCGGATATGGACGGGCACTGGGCAAGGGATGCTGTCTACAGGCTGATTGACAGGGGTATTGTCAATGGAATAAAATCAAGGTTTGAGCCTGAAAGGACCGTAACCAGGGCGGAATTTGCCAAGATGCTTTCTATTAGCGAAGGTTATCTGCAAAATAATACAGACATAGATTTATCCGGCTTTACAGATGATGCAGAAATACAGCCCTGGGCACGGCCATATATGAATTACTGCAGTAAAAAAGGATGGATAAAAGGAAAGGCCGTAGGCGAGGCAGTTTATATGAAACCCAAGGATACCATAACAAGGGCTGAAGCGGCTGCCATGATATCCAGGGCATTAGGCCTTTCAGCAGTTGACAAGGGTGTAAAAGCAAAGTTCGTTGATAAGGGCAGAATACCTGATTGGGCTGCGGGCTATGTCGACCAGCTGCTGGATAAGAAGCTGATGCAGGGCTATTACGATGGAACCTTCAGACCGGATAAAGTTTTGACTCGGGCTGAAGCAGCAAAAATATTCGATATTTATGTGTCCGAAAGGGACAATGGTCTATAGATAATGAATGAAGCACTGAGTTCTATGAATTCAGTGCTTCATTCATTATTCCCCCAATGCAACCAATACACAGGCCTGCAAGCCTGCCAGCTGCTTTTCCTCTATCAGCTTCAAAAGCTCCTGGTCATAAGTACCAGGCTGCAGCCATATATTTTTTATCCCCAGCTTGGCTGCTTCTTCAATAAAAGCCTTGCCTCTTTTCGGAGATACCACCATATCCAGAACCTCCGGCTTTTCAGGAAGTGATGTCAGATCCGGGTAGCATTTATCTCCTTCCACGCTATCATAAACGGGGTTTACCGGATATACCGTATATCCTTCGGATTTTAACCTTTTGTAGATAATATTGCCGAATTTGTCAGGATCGTTGTTTGCCCCTATTACAGCCCATATTTTTTTCTCCAGCATTGATTGCTTGATATCCATATTTTCATCAGCACCACCTGTCTATTACATTTTTATTATATATTCTATAATTTTATCATAAATGAAGAAAAATATGAAATATTATCAAAATTAATAGAAGCAAGGATGTTTTTTTCCTGCTGAAGCTTTTTGCTGTTTACAATTATAGGCAGTCATAGTAAAATTGATAGAGAACACATGTTTGCAGATTGACTGACAAATAACAAAGAACAAGTCAATGGGAGTTATATTATGCAAGATAAAACTATTCAAATATTACAGGAGTATTTTGGATACTCCTCATTCAAGGCAGGACAAAAATCTATAATTGATAAAATATTAAGCGGACAGGATGTATTAGGTATAATGCCTACGGGGGCAGGTAAGTCCCTTTGCTTTCAAATACCTGCGCTGGTACTTCCCGGAACAACCATAGTAATTTCTCCTCTTATTTCCCTTATGAAGGATCAGGTAGATGCATTAAATGAAATGGGTATAAAGGCAGCATTTATCAACAGCTCACAGAGCTTGCAGGAATACAGGGAGGTTATGGGAAACGCACAATGCGGAGTTTACAAATTATTGTATATTGCTCCTGAAAGGTTGGATACCGACAGCTTTTGGGAGCTTATATCCGGCATGAACATAACACTTGTTGCTGTAGACGAGGCTCATTGTGTGTCGCAGTGGGGGCACGACTTCAGGCCCAGCTATACAAAGATAGCTGATATGATAGCAAAGCTTCCGAAACGGCCGGCTGTAGCAGCTTTTACTGCCACTGCAACTCCACAGGTTAAGGAAGATATAGAAAAGCTGCTTATGCTCGAAGAGCCGTATGTCCTGGTAACTGGCTTCGATAGGGAAAACCTGTATTTTGAGGTGGACAAGCCTTCTGACAAATTCAGCTTCCTGATTGATTATATAAAGAAAAATGCCGGAAGTTCGGGCATTGTTTATTGCACAACCAGGAAGACAGTTGAAACTGTATGTGAAAAGCTTAATAGGAAGGGCATAAAATCAACCCGGTACCATGCGGGCCTCAATGACAGTGAAAGAACGGCAAATCAGGAAGCATTCATATATGACAGAGTACAGGTTATAGTAGCTACAAACGCCTTTGGAATGGGTATAGATAAGTCAGATATAAGATATGTAGTCCATTACAATATGCCGAAAACAATGGAGAACTATTATCAAGAAGCAGGAAGGGCAGGCCGTGACGGGGAAAAAGCCGAATGTATCCTGCTATATAGTGCCGCTGATACGGTTATGAACAAGCTTCTTATTGAGAACAGCAGTGAAAATTCAGATAAGGCCAGTGATTATAAAAAGCTGCAGGAAATGGTGGATTACTGCAATACGGACAGC
>CAZUGK010000069.1:12709-20704 GCA_964619815.1 uncultured Clostridiaceae bacterium
TGCTTGAGGGGGCACATATTAGGCTATTTCGGTGAACAGAATTTACCACGGGAGTGTGATAACTGCGGAAATTGCCTGTGCAATACTGAACAGACAGATATAACACTGGAGGCTCAGAAAATACTCTCCTGCATTAAAAGGACAGGTGAGAGGTTCGGAAGCGGTGTAATTGCCGATGTCCTGAAAGGATCAAATTCTGAAAAGCTGAAGGCCATGGGCTTTGACAAACTGACCACCTATGGAATTATGAAGGAGTATTCAAGGGAGACAATCAAAGAAATTATCGCATACCTTGTTTCAGAGGGCGATATCACTGTAAAAGGAGAGAAGTATCCGGTCCTTGCACTGAGCTCGAAAGCTGATAGTCTGCTAAAGGGTATCGAGCATCTGCATATAAAGCGTTTAATAGCAAAGGAGCAGCCCAAAAATCAAAAATCAGGAATCAATATTGATAAAGGGTTATTTGAAAAACTGCGTCAGCTAAGAAAAGAAATAGCTGATAGGCAGAATGTCCCGCCTTTTGTCGTGTTCTCGGATGCAACCCTTAATGACATGTGCGCAAAGCTGCCGACTACCGGGGAAGCTCTTATTGGAGTATCCGGTGTAGGGAAGTTCAAGCTTGAGAAGTATGGCAGCCAATTCATTGAATTAATAAATGAATATGTCAGAGAGAATAATATTATAACGCCGGAGAATAAGCCGGCAGAGAGAGAGAAGCAAAGTTCCGCAAACGGTTCAAAAAAGGATACCCGCTTGGTAACATATGAGCTTTATACCGGCGGCAAAACTATTGAGGAAATTTGCAAAGAAAGGGGACTTTCACAAGTAACAATAGAGGGGCATCTGATCGACTGCCTGGATAAAGGGATGCCTCTTGAATATGAATGCTTTATCCCTAAGGATATGGAGCCGGAAATAATGGAGGCAATTGAAACACACGGCACTGAAAGGCTGAAGCCTATAAAAGAGGCTTTGCCTCCTGAAATAACTTATACTGCAATTAAATTTGCAATATGGAAGTATAAAAATATATCCGGTTAAGCTGCTTATTATTGCAGCTATGAATTGAGGGGGGTGGGAAAATGGCTACATGGAAATGTTCACAGTTCTGAGCTTCACATAAGCCATGAATGCGTGTTATATCTTGTAGATATTTTAGGGGAAGGAAAAACAGCCGGTAATGTAAACCTGGTATTGGAGCTTGAAAGTGAAGAAGAAATAAACAGAGTATACTCTGAGTTAAGCAAAAGCGGCACTGTTAGATATGAACTTCAGAAAACTTTTTGGGGTGCGTACCATGCAGTAGTAACGGATTGCTATGGCAATACCTGGGGTTTGAATTATCCGTTGAAATAGCCATTAAAAGACCAAAACTCGTTGGAATTGGCGGGTTTTGGTCTTTTAAAAATAAATGTCGAACCATGGAGGAAAATATAGAAACCTGTCGAATTTCTATATGTGTTTGTTTTATTTTAGTGAATGGGGATGCTTTAGTGGGTTATGACTTATTTACTAACATCTGTATTATAGTAGTTTTTCTTTTAGCTGCCGGGCAGATTTTTAAAGATATCTCATTTGATTCTAAGCAGACTTTGAAAAATCAGTCTTTATTAGGTGTGTTTTTTGGAATATTAGGCACAGTATTAATGCTATTTACAATAAAAATGATGGGCTCAGTGATTGTTGATTTGCGGAACATTTCTATTATTTGTGCAGGTATAATAGGCGGACCTTTGGCAGCAGCATTTGCAGCAGTTATCATTGCCTTGTTCCGAATAATACTTTTCGGTATAAATACAGCCTCCATTACAGCGTTCATAAGCGCTTTGACTATGGGTGCGGGGATTGCGTATATCAGCAATTTAAAGCTCTCAAGGTTTAATAAGTTCATTTGGATGTTTCTTTATACAATGCTGATAGCCAATTCATCTTTTATCTACTTAATAAGAGATAAAGCCAAGCTGCTGGAAATACTGGCATATTTTTGGCCGATTAATTTGTCCGGCGCAGCATTGGCTTATTTTACCTATGAATATATAGCTTCTGCTAATTCAAACTTTAAGACGATGTCATATTATAGAGTGACAGCAGATAATTTATTGGATATGATTTCAACACATAAGCCTGGTGGAATGATTAAGTTTGTTTCACCTTCTATATTTCGAATATTTGGCTATACTCCGGAGGAATTTGTTGAAACATCGGTCTATGAATATATACACCCTGAAGATATTGACGCGACAAAAAAAGTATATTCGGACCTTAACGGGAAAGAAGCCAATTCTACTCATATATTCAGGATGAGGCGCAAGGACGGAAAATATATATGGGTTGAGACATCAGTGAGAGTTATAAAGAATGATGACGGATCAATAAAGGAACTGGTTTGTGTTACCCGTGACATTTCGATGCGGAAAGAAATTGAGCAGGAATTAAGGATAAGCAGTGCAAGATTCAAAGCAATTTTTGATAATGCCGGTACGGGCATAGTACTCAGGGATATTAAAGGAGGCTTGATCGATGCCAATCAGGCATTTCTTGATATGATCGACTATTCAATGGAGGAAATCAGTCAATTATCAAAAATTGTCTATCCGGATGATTATGGGAAAGTGCAGGAATTACTTAACAACCTGGCGACAGGGAAATGCAGCTCAGACACATCGGAAGTCCGTTATCTGGATAAAAATCAACAGGTCATGTATGCAGAGGTTACTTCTACTTTGATCCCCGGTACAGAGCATACGCCAACTTCTATAATTCGCGTTGTAAACAATATAACAGAGCGTAAAATGGTGGAGGAAGAGTTAAGACAGGCTAAACTTGATGCAGATAAGCTTGCTTCTACCGATTTTCTAACCGGAATATTGAACCGGCGGGCATTTGCAGTGAGATTTGACGAGGAGTTCCAACGGGCTGTAAGGGAAAAATCTCCGATCAGTTTAATATTGGCTGACATAGATTATTTTAAGGAGGTCAATGATATACATGGGCATCAGGTTGGTGATCTTGTATTGCAAAAATTCACGAAATGCTTGACCAATGTTTGCCGACCTTATGATTTTATAGGCCGACAAGGCGGTGAAGAATTCATCATCTGCTTACCGAACACCGGATATGAGCAGGGTAAGAAAATAGCAGAACGTATTAGAAGGGCTGTTGAGGAATTAAGTATAAATCTGCTGTATCTCAAAGAGCCCATAAAGGTTACGGCCAGCTTCGGGTTGGCTTCTTCTGTTCCGGATGAAAATGAAAGCACTGACACGCTTATAATACAGGCTGATGAAGCTATGTATAAAGCAAAGGAAGCAGGCAGGAACAAGGTTTGTGCTGCTTGTGACGAATAGCTGATGGTGAATGCAAACCAGAAAAGCTTCTAAATGAAAGAAACTCGTCGGGAACGGCGGGTTTTTTCATTTGGAAAAATAAAAAGTCTACATTGATAAATTTTCCTAGTATTTTTGATTTATATCAAATATATAAGAAAATTAATATGGTAGTATGAAATTACAGAAGGATAGAAAGTAGGCAATGCTGCCGCAGCAAAGGCTGCAAATCAAATAAATGGTGAATAAAATGCAAAGAATAGAAATATTGAATAGTGGAAAGGAGAATATAGGTGACGAAGGAAATAGACTTTAAAAGGACTGTATACGAACTTTCAAGGAAGAATCCTGAAATAGTGGACATCATGAAGGAATTGGGCTTTGCGAATATTGCCGATAAAGGTATGCTGAATACCGCAGGACGTTTTATGACTATACCAAAAGGTGCGGTTATGAAAGGGATAAGTATGGAAAAAATTAAGCAGGTATTTGAGAGCAAGGGATATATAGTAAGGAGGTATGAAAATGAGTGAAATCATAAACAACCGTGAGTACAGGCAAAAGATACTGAAGGAGCTTATTATGGAACTCCATGCAGGCAAGACTGTAGAAGAGGTTAAGCCCAGGTTTGAAGAGCTTATCAAGGGTATATCGGCTTCAGAGATATCGGAAATGGAGCAGGCGTTAATTATGGACGGCATGCCTGTAGAGGAGATACAAAACCTTTGTGACGTCCATGCTGCTGTTTTCAAAGGTTCTATCGAGGATATCCATAAGGTGCAAAAGCCTGATGAAACACCGGGGCATCCGGTACATACCTTCAAGCTCGAAAACAGAGAATTGGAAAAACTTATATATGAAAAGCTGAAGCCCCATCTGGAAGATTTCAAGGCCACAGACAGCAAGGAGAATATATACAAGCTTCTGGAAGATATCAATCTGCTGCTTGATATCGATAAGCATTACAGCAGGAAGGAAAATCTGCTGTTCCCCTATATGGAGAAGTATGGGATAACAGCGCCTCCAAAAGTAATGTGGGGTGTGGACGATGAAATAAGAGCAGCGATAAAAGAAGTGAAGGCAATGCTTCAAAACTATAAAGGGGACAAAGAGCAGATTTCTAAAAAGGCAGAAGAAACTGTCAATAGAGTAATTGAAATGATATTCAAAGAAGAAAATATACTCTTCCCAATGGTCATTGACACCTTATCCGAGGATGAATGGCTGACAATAGAGAGTGAAAGCGATGAAATCGGCTATTGTCTTACAGGACCGCAAGGTAAGTGGAAGCCTGCAAGAACCAACATTGAGGAAGAACAGAAGGTCATAGTGGAAACATCCATAGAGGGTTACCTGAAATTTGAAACAGGGCTTCTGACGGCTAAGGAAATCGGCCTTATGTTCAATTACCTTCCAGTTGATATTACCTTTGTTGACAAGGATGGAGCAGTTAAATACTTCTCACAGGGCAAAGAGAGAATATTCCCCAGGACCAAAGCAATTATCGGAAGACAAGTGCAAAATTGCCACCCGCCGGCTAGTGTTCATATTGTTGAAAAGCTGGTGGAGGACTTCAAGGCTGGAAGAAAAGACAGTGAAGATTTTTGGATTAAAATGGGTAGTAAGTACGTATACATCAGATATTTCGCAATACGGGATGAAAATGGGGATTTCATGGGGACTATGGAAGTAACGCAAAATATCAAGCCGATACAGGAGCTTACAGGAGAAAAGCGTTTAGTATCGGATTAAAGTAAAAAGCCGTGGCAAAGATCACGGCTTTTTACTTATAATTGATTAACCAAATATATAATTAAAGCTACCACTTATATGTCGAATATTGACATAAGTAGTAGAAACTAGATATAATATTAACATTGTTTTATATAGGATGTATCTAGATTGAGTTTTAAACATGACAAAGGCAAACCTGATGAAAAGAGGGGACGCAAAGCTGCGGGTCTACGGTGGAAACGCTATGACAGCCGGGCCGCCATGATATTAAGAGGATAAACATAAATCATAGCGTATTTGTCATGCTATGATTTTTATTTTTGGTTCAGCAACTAAATAACCATAAGGCTAAAGGAGGTAGTGAGAAGGTTATACCAATCAATAAAGCTTAAGGGGGATGTAAACAAATGAAGTTTCATTTATTCAAAAAAAAGCAGTCCAAAATCAAAAAAGAGAAAAAAAGAGTAAATACTAAAAGAATACATGTTGGAAAAATACGTATTGAAGCATTCAACAGTATAAAAACCAAAATAATCGCACTTATAAGTATATTGCTCCTGTTTGTCTGTATAGGATTTGCAGTTACATCATTCTCAAATTCTTCCAGAGCCCTAGCGAACCAGGTCAAAGAAACACTGCCTTTAGTTGCTGAGCAGTCTGCAAAGGTACTTGAAAGCAGAATAAACGGAATTCACCTGGCTATGGGAGTAATTGCATCCAGGCCTGAGATTTCAGATCCAAATGTTCGAATAGACGAGAAGCTTAGAATATTAAGGAATGAAACAACACGAGGCAGCCATAAGTGGATGGGTGTTGCAGCAGCAGATGGAGTACTTTATCAGACCGACGGAGATGCCAGTAACGCAATCAGCAGTGATTATTTTATTCGGTCAATGGCCGGTGAAAATGTAGTAACTGAACCAATTGTCGATATGTCCACAAATTCTGTACAGATTATTTATTCAGTACCGATAAAGAATAACAATGAAATTGTCGGAGTTCTTGTTGCTGCAAGAAACGGATATGAGCTCTGCGATTTTGTAGAGGATATAACCTACGGGGAGTCAGGAAAGGCATTTATAATTGATAAGAATGGTACAACCATAGCTCATACTGACAGGCAGCTGGTCTATGACAATTACAGTGTTTTTAATGAGGTTATGAAGGATGCTGCGCTTCAATCTCTTGTTGATATTGAGCAAAAGATGATTAGCGGCGAATCCTCCACCGGCGAATACGTGGACGACGGAATTGACAAATATCTTGGCTATGGGCCTTTAGGACACACAGGCTGGTCTATAGGGGTAACAGTTCCCAAAAGTGAAGTTTTGGAGCAGATGAACAGCTTGAAGACTTCGGTAGTCACTATGTCAGTTGTGTTTATACTGATCAGTATGGTATTTGCTTTCATTATATCAGGGACTATAGCAAATCCTGTAAAAGCAGCGGTTGAGCATTTGAAGGTCGTTGCTACAGGAGACTTTACAAGAGAGCTGCCCAAAAAGTTCATCAGTAGGAAGGATGATTTTGGGAAGCTGGCAAAATCCATAGAGATTATGCAGAATTCCATAAAGGAGGTAGTGGGCAGTGTTAAAAGTGAGGCATCTATTGTTAATTTCGCTATAGATGACGCAATCAGCAGCATAAATAGCCTTAGCGAGCAGATTGAGGATGTCTCAGCGACTACTGAGGAGATGTCAGCAGGAATGGAAGAGATGGCTGCTTCTGCTGAAGAAATGAACGCTACTTCTACTGAGATTGACAGGGCTGTTGAGTCAATAGCGGGAAAAGCCCAGGACGGCGCTGCAGCAGCCGGAGAAATAAGCGAAAAGGCAAACAGGCTCAGCGAAAACTTCATAGTAGCACAGCAAAGTGCCATGAGGATTTTCAATGAGGTTAAGGACAAGCTGGAGCAGGCATTAGCGGATGCTAAGGCTGTAGAACAGATTAATGTACTTGCTGATGCAATATTACAGATAACAAATCAGACTAACCTGCTTGCATTAAATGCTGCAATTGAAGCAGCACGGGCAGGAGAGGCAGGAAGGGGCTTCGCAGTGGTTGCCGATGAGATAAGAAAGCTTGCTGAGACTTCCAGCAAGACTGCAGTACAAATACAGGGCATTACAAATACTGTGGTTCAGTCGGTAGACAATTTGGCGGCAAACTCCAACAACCTCCTGAACTTTATGGTTAATGATGTGAACAAGGATTACAGGACAATGCTCGAGGCGACAGAGGAATACAAGAAGGACGCAGAATTTGTGGCTTCACTCGTGACTGACTTCAGTGCCACGGCTGAGGAGCTTTCCGCATCCATGGAAAGCATGGTAAGGGCCATAAATGAAATAACAGCCTCAAACAGTGAGGCTGCAGAGGGGACTCAGAACATAGCACAGAAGACGACCGTTGTAGTTGAACGCTCCAATGAAGTGCTGACTCAAGGCAGCAAGACAAAAGACAGTGCAAAAAATCTTATGGATACTGTGACGAAGTTTACAGTATAGTGAAATTGCTTTAAAGCAGGTGGAAGTTATCCGCCTGCTTTAAAATTTCTAAGGCAGTATAATTTTTATATTTTTGTAATAAGATTAGCCCATATTTTCATAGATTAATATAGCATAAGCAACTTAACATAACTGAAAATTACTCAACCGGGAGGTGAGGTGCAGGGGTAAAGCGGATATTAAAGTGTATGCTTTCGGAATACAAGGAGGAGCAGTATTGGAAAAGTATTCTGTAGATAAGGATGAGTTGAAGCACTGCATAGTATCAAAAGTTGATGAACTGGTAGAATGTGTGCAAAAGCTTGGTAAAGCAGAGCTGTTTCAAATTACCATAAAATATATTAATGGAGAATTGATAACCAGTACCGATTTTTTAAACCTTAATACGCTAAGCTAAAAAACTGGAAGCATTTAAAGATGCTTCCAGT
>CAZUGK010000070.1:0-7068 GCA_964619815.1 uncultured Clostridiaceae bacterium
AAAAGCGGTGAATTCAGTATGGACTTCTATATTAATGAAAAAGAGCGCGACATGTTCGCACTGGTTCTGAAGGATATAAGCAGATATATATTTGCAGATAGGGAATATTCTGATGAGGAGCTTTCCAAGGAGCTTGAGAGCTTGGAGAGTAAATACAACATCTGGCTGAGTGAGTGAGAATGCTGGACGGTTATAGGGGGTTAAGAGATGGTGAAAAAGTCATTAATCATATTGTTAGTAATTATAACTGGTTCTACTTTATGCTCCTGCAGTTTCCCTGAAAAAAGCGAGCCTGTGGGTCAAATTATAAGGCCTGAGGAAGCCGCACAGGAGCTTAATATATTATATGATGTTATGGACTTAGGCTTCAGTAAATGGGAGCCTTTTGAGGCTTATAGAAAAAGGTTTGAAAAGCAGTTCGGTGTAAAGGTAAAATGCATTGCAATCGGTGATGCGATACCCACCGGGGAATATATGGATAATTTGTATAAGGAGCTCGCTGTAAAGCTGCAGGTAGAAGACGGACCGGAGCTTATTTTCTATAACGGAGGCTATAGCTTTGAGATACTGGCTAAGCAGAAGGCGGTACTTGATGTAAGGAATATGGTTAATAATATCGGCAGCATTTATCCATCATTATTGGATAACGAGCTCTACTGCGTTCCTATCGCAATTACATACAGACCAATAGTTTTGAATCGCAAGGTTTTGGACGCACTGGATATAAAGGAGCCGGAGCTTGGATGGGAAAAGGAAAGCTATTATGATATTAAAGAAAAATGGATGGATAAAAGAGAAGTGGCTTTCAACTACTATGAGTATAACGATATTATAAACAAGTATCTAAGGGATCTGGATATTTTCAATGTGGAGGAAAAAGAGGCGAATATAAACACACCGCAAATAAAAGACTGCATCAAAAAAATAAGAGCAGAAGTATTCTCAGGGAAGTACAAACTGAAAAGCAATTATAAATATGAGAACTACTATAATATGCTGTATGAATACTCATCTGACGAGTTTAAGGAGGATTCTGAGCAGAGGCTTTCGGAAGCCTATAACAGCCAAGTTCTGAGAAATCGAAGATATGAATATACCACTAATCCCTTAAAGGCCAAGGATACCAGCTATAAGATAGCACATGGAGGAGCAGTGGTTTTGCCTAGATTTAGCGATGAAGCTTCAGGACTTATTTACCAAGGCTTTTTAGTTAATAGAAACGGCAAGAATACTGAACTGGCATGTGAGTTCATAAATGGACTGCTTAGCAAAGAGGTACAGCAGCAGATATATGAAAGTAACGATGATGAATACCCTGTAAACCAGGAGCTTGAAGGGACTATAAGGGATATTGAAGCACAGGCTAAGCTCGATGACAGGGCAGTAATGCTGAAGAGCTATATACTTGAACAGATAAAAAGCGGCAACTGCAAGCTTTGGAAAGACAGTATCAAAGATAGTGAGTCGGAGTTATTCGGGAAGCTTGTGAAGGATCTCTCCAAATGTATTTTTGCAGACAAGGCGTATTCCGATGAAGAGCTGGTGAAAGAACTGCAGAGGCTTGAGGATAAATATGATATCTGGTTGAATGAGTAAATGCAAAGCGATAGTATTTGGGGGTTTTCTATAATGTACAGGATAAGAGCACTAAAAGCATACTTTTTCGTTCTTCCGAGCTTAATAGGCTTTTCAATTCTATACCTTATACCATTTTTATGGGGCATCAGGTATTCGGTAAGTCTGAGCGGCTTTGACAATACCCTTGTAGGGCTGGAAAACTATAAAAATGTACTGTCAAGCAGTGCATTCAGGTTAGCCTTGAAGAATACGGGAGTATTCATGGCAATTTCCATACCGCTTATTATGATGTTATCGTTTTTATTGGCGCTGGCAATATATGAGCTTAAGCTGCCTAAATGGATATATCTCTTTATTGTGCTGCCGGTTGCAGTCCCCTCAGCTACTGTAGCCGGCTTTTTCAGAAAGCTTATAGGAGTAGGCGCCTTCAGCCTGCTGAATTCTGATTTCGCAATGCTTGGTGTGATTTTAATATTTATATGGAAGAATACTGGCTACAACCTCATTATATACCTGGCAGGATTAATGCAGCTGGACAGTTCGGTAATCGAGGCTTCCAAGATGGATGGAGCAAGTTACCTCCAAAGGCTGCGGTACATCACCGTACCTATATGCACGCCGGTAACGGCACTTGCAGGGATTGTAACGATAATCAATTCCTTCAGGGTATTCAAGGATGTGTATATTTTGCAGGGCAGCTATCCGAATCCACAGATATACATGCTGCAGCATTTTATGAATAATAAGTTTAAGGATCTGCAATATGAAAAACTCACATCGGCAGCATATCTTTTTGCAGCAATAATATTTTTGGGTGCATTTCTTTTGTTCCGCTTGGACAGAAGCTATTCGAGGAAGGTGGGTGAGAGCTGATATGCGAAGAACAGCACTGGCAGTTATGGCTATCATAGCTCTTTTGTATGTGTTTCCTATAGTATATACTTTTACAAATTCCTTCATGGCTGAAAGCCAGGTTAAAACTCAATACATACAATTGATGCCGGAGGAGTTCAACCTCCAGCAGTATTATACCATCTCTCTGTATAAAGGGGAGTACTTCAAATTCTTTGCAACATCAGTCAAGCTTACCATTATAGTTATTGCAGGCCAGCTTGCAATAGGACTGCTTGCTGCTTTTGCTTTTGCAAAGATGAAGTTCCGGGGCAGCGGGCTGATATTCGGCATATATGTGCTTGCTGTTCTGCTGCCCTTTCAGGTTACACTGGTGCCGAATTACCTGCTGTTTGACAAGGTAGACCGGCTGCTTGGCATCACGCTTCTGGATACCCATTGGGCAATAATTCTGCCGGGCATGTTTTCTTCCTTCGGAGTATTTCTGCTGAGGCAGTTCATAAGGGGTATACCCAATGAGATAATAGAAAGCGCAAGGATGGATGGGGCAGGATATTTCAAGATACTTTTCAGGATTGTGCTTCCGATAGTAAGACCGGCAGTCTACGCCCTTGTCATACTCACCTTTATTGATAACTGGAACCTGATTGAGCAGGCTGTCATCTTTCTGGATACGCAGGCAAAGCTGCCGCTGTCGGTATTCCTGGAGAACATATATTATGAGGATTACGGAGTATTTTATGCAGGTGCGGTACTTTATGTAGTACCCGCTTTGATAATTATGGTAAAGGGGGAGAAATACCTGAGGGAAGGTCTTGTATTGGGGGGGTTGAGCAATGATAAATAGAACATTGAAGATATTTCAAAACACAGTGGTGGGATTTTTGATTGTGGTGTTTGTTATGGGCTTCTTTTCGAAATCAATAATAAACCTGTTCCTGCCTAAGGTGCAGGTTGCATCAGTTGTCGAAATGCCGGTGGAAAGAACCCTTGTTCTGGAAGGTATGGTAGAGCCCAAAAGTATAGTAAAAGTAAGCTTTGGTGGAGAGGTTATGGTGGATGAATATTATGCAAAGCATGGAGATATGGTGAATGCTGGTGACCCCTTATTCAGAGTAAACCGGGAATATATCAGTGCCAATAACAATAATGCTGAAACTCTCAGATTGCGGTTGGAAGGTGAAATGCTGAGACTGGAAGGGTATATCGGTGAAGCTTTTACAGCAGAGAAATCAGATATTGAAGTGCTGACGGAGAAGCTTGAAAGAAGCAGGACTGAGCTTCTGAAGCATGAAGAGCTTTATAAGGCAGGAGCCGTAGCTGAAGCTGAACTTGCGGACTTAAAGGAAGATATATTTGAACAGGAAATGAATCTGGAAAAGAGCAGGCTGGAGCTTTTGAGCAAGAAAAGTGACAATACAATATTAATAAAAGATGCGGAGGTCAGGGTAAAGGAACTTCAGGCTGAGCTTTCGGAGGCAAAGAGGCAGCAGCAGTTTTATTCAAAGCCGGATAAGGAGGGCATATGCTATTCAAGGGTAAAGGGTATTGTGGTAAATACCAATACTCCCGGAATAATATTGCCAAAGGAGGCTGTGCTGGCTGAAATAGCAGAGGTGAGCGGCAATGGCCAGCTGTTTTTTTTCGCTAGAGCTGACGGTACGGAATATGATTTTATAAAAAGCGCCGGGGAAATAGATGTCAGACCTGAAAGCGGCAATTCATCGGGTAAAGTTAGAATCACAAATCTAAGCAGGATTGTTGAGGCTGGGAGAATAGAGATAAAGGGAGAATTTACCGGTGAGGATAACGGGGACTTCATAATAGGACAGGAGCTTAAAGGAACAATATCAAGAAGTTATACCCACAAAGGTTTCTATACTGTACCAAAGGCCTCATTGATTGCCTTTGACGGATTTGATGAAGGAAAGAGCGGAATAGTATATCTCATGGAGGAAAAGGAAGGCATACTGGGGAAGGAATATGAGGCTAAGCAGGTGGAAGTAAAGATATTGGCAGTTGGTGACAAGGATGTAATAGTATCGGGTGCTGAAGGGTATGAGAATCCCAAAGTGATCACGAATCCTTCCTACAAGATAAATGACGGGACGAAGGTGTTCCTATGGAAATGAGAAGGCTTGCAGCTATTGCAGTAATAATAGTATTTGCCCTTGGGTCCTATTTATATCTGATAAGCAAGTATAATCCCGATACAGTTGAGTTTTATATCAATGAGAATATACCCTTCAAGGACTATGAGAAAATAAGAGAGAGCAACAGGGATGTTCTGTTTAGTATGAATTATGTTATGCGTTACAAGGGAAACAAGCTTATTATGACTACAGGCATGGACTTTCTGATGCAGGAGCTGAAATTGAGTAAAGGCAGCTTCATAGCAGATATGAATACAAAGGAAGCGGCAATAGGGGATAAGGCTGCCGGAGAGAATTTCAGGAGCTCTAATGTAATAGGGCGGTTTATAAATATATATGGAGAAGAATACAAGGGGGCAGGTATCATTAAAGGCAGCAATGAAGTATATATTCCGTATTCCGACAAACTTAACGGCCTTACATGGCAAAAGAGAATAGTAAGGTGCAATATAAACGACAAAAAGCAGTTTTATTTAAAGCTGGAAGAGCTCCAAAATCAGCTTGACACTTTAGAAATCGAAATCCTTGATGTGGTTGTATACAGGGAAGAGCTGAATACATACAGGAATATTGCGATTCTTGCAGCTTTGTATATTCTTGTATACTGCTTATTTATTCTCACTATGAGGATAAAAGCTGGATTAACAGAGCTGTGGAAGGAATATCGTGAGAATTCCAGTGTCTATGAGCTAAGTGCGTATTTACTGAATAAAGCAAGCAGAATATCAGCTGCTGCAGGCCTTTGCATAATTGGGCTGACAATGCTGTATGTAATTTATAAGCTGTTATCGAACTTATATATTCCGCCATCCATGATACCGGATAACCTGTTTTCACCTTCAAGCTATATAGATGTAGTCAGGCTGATGTACGGCATATATTCAGTACGCCTTGAAAATGGAGTAAGTGGCATTCTTTTGGATATTAAAATCATAAATAAGATATTCGCATTGCTGGTATTAGCTGTATCTATGATTACTTTGAACTATGGAAGAAGGAGAAGAGCTATAATTAATTGAATATTCAGTATTTACATTTTGTGTAATTGTGTTATTATGTAATTATAGAGACAATCAGCTTCGAAAGGCGCGGTTGTCTCAATGTCAGGCTTAAATTATCATATTCTGTATTATCAGCATTTGACTATACCGTATTTGCGGAAAAGCGACAACCATCCTACTTATTAATCGTATAAAGAGAGTCTTTAAAAATACTTTTCCAAATTAGAATATTCTTGTACCAATCCAAATAGAATTTATTGATACATTCAAAATGTACATTTTCATAGCTCCGACCCCTGAAAACCTGCAAAGGCTTTCCCGGGCGTAAGGGCATGGGGAGTAATTCCCATACCTGCCTTTTTGCAAAGGAGTTCGGTTGTACATGCGGTAGAGTCATGCCGCGGTACCACTGGACTTTTTTTATTCAAATATTCAATAAAGGAGGTGGAACTGGCACTGGTAGATTACCGTGACCAGAAGAAATTTGAGTAGGATTCTTATGATTTCACCTGAAAAATGCATAGGCTGCAGAACCTGCGAACTAATTTGTTCCTTTGGAAAGTATCAGGAATTCAATCCAAGGAACGCAGCAGTTTCTGTATTTGCCTATGATGAGGCGGCACTGTCGGTACCATTGATGTGCATGCAGTGCGAAGAGCCCTCATGCATGAAGGTTTGCCCCACATCTGCAATTTCCATATCCGGTGAGGGGAGAGTACTTATTGACGGCAGCAAATGCATAGGCTGCAAGATGTGCATCAGCGCCTGCCCTGTAGGAAACATAAGCTACAATGCCATACAAAAAGAGGTTGTAAAATGTGACTTATGCGGAGGAGAGCCCAAATGTGCCGAATTCTGTCCATCCGGGGCTATCACCTATGTGGATGCAACCTCGGTGAATCTCGGTAAAAAGAAAAAAATGGCCGAAAAATTCAAGGAGCTTTTTGGGGAGGTGAATGAATAATGTCTGGCTGGGTAGGAAAATTGTTAAGAGTTAATCTGACTGACGGAACAATCGGCAAGGAGAATCTGAATTTTGAAGATGCCAGGAACTATATCGGGGGAAGAGGCCTTGGAACAAAAATATTTATGGATGAGGCCGACCCAAAAGTTGATCCTTTTAGCCCGGAAAACAAACTCATATTTATGACAGGACCTCTGACAGGAACCTTTGCAGCCAGCGGAGGCAGATATGAAGTAATTTCCAAAGCACCTTTGACCGGCACCATCGGGGCTTCAAATTCAGGGGGTCATTTCGGACCGGAGCTGAAATATGCTGGATATGACGGGATAATCTTTGAGGGTGAATCTGATAAGCCGGTTTATTTATATATAAATGATGATGACGTTCAGTTGAGGTCTGCGGAGCATCTATGGGGCAAAACAGTTTTTGATACCACAGATGAACTTCTGAAGGAGACTGAAGAGGATGCAAGAGTAGCATGTATAGGACCCGGAGGGGAACTAAAGGTACTGTTTGCCAC
>CAZUGK010000070.1:7141-20244 GCA_964619815.1 uncultured Clostridiaceae bacterium
GATAAGCACAGGGCAGCAGGACGTTCAGGACTTGGAGCGGTAATGGGGTCCAAGAAGCTCAAGGCTGTTGTTGTAAGAGGAACAAAGTCCATAGAGGTATCAAAACCTAAGGAGTTTCTCGAAAGCTGTGTGGATGCAAGAAGGAAGCTTAAGGAAAATCCTGTAACCGGAGCAGGCTTGCCTACATATGGAACTGAGATCCTTGTGAATATTCTTAATCAATCCGGTGCTCTTCCGACAAGAAACTGGAAAGACGGGGGATACTTCGAGCATGCGGATGAGACGGGCGGGGAAGCTCTTACTGACAAATATCTTGTAAGGAATAAAGGCTGTTTTGGCTGCAATATAGGATGCGGCAGAGTGACCAGGATACCCGATGGCAAATTCAAGGGCTTCGGAGAAGGACCGGAGTATGAAGCAGGCTGGTCCTATGGAGCTGATTGCGGTGTAAGGGATCTTGCTGCCATAAGCAAAGCTAATTTTATATGCAATGAATTGGGTATTGACCCTATAACAATGGGATCAACCCTGGCATGCACCATGGAGTTGTACGAAAAGGGTTATGTTACCAAGGAAGAACTTGGAAGAAGCCTGAATTTCGGAGACGCAGAAGGAATAGTTGAGTTTACAAGAATGACAGGGCTGAGAGAAGGTTTTGGAAACAAGCTGGCGGAAGGCTCTTACAGGCTGGCAGAAAGTTACGGGCATCCTGAATTGTCAATGTCGGTAAAAAAGCAGGAAATGCCTGCATATGACGGCAGAGGAGTGCAGGGTATGGGCCTCGAGTATGCTACTTCCAACAGAGGAGGCTGCCATGTAAGAGGATATATGACATCTCCTGAAATATTGGGAGTCCCTGAAAAGCTTGATCCCCTCGTAACCACTGACAAGGCAAGCTGGCTCAAGATATTCCAGGATCTCACCGCTGTTGTGGATTCATCAGGCATATGTTTATTCACTACCTTTGGCATAGGGCTTCCGGAGATAGCTGCTATGCTCCGCGGTGCTACAGGCGTTGACTTAAGTGATGCAGAGGTGCTGAAGGCAGGGGAAAGGATATGGAACCTGGAAAGAATATTCAATATGAAAGCGGGCTTTACAAAAGCAGATGACACACTGCCCGAAAGGCTTCTTAAAGAACCATTGCCCGGTGGCCCTGGAAAGGGAAAGGTCGTTGAACTGGAAACAATGCTCGGAGAGTATTATGAGGTTAGAGGTTGGGACGAAAAGGGCGTGCCTACGGAGGCGAAGGTTAAGGAACTGGCTCTTTAGCAAATAAAATATGGGGGGCGGCCAGGATGGCTGCCCTTCCTATAATTTAGCAGGAGAAAACATATGGTTGTAAAGTTTTTTGCATTTATCAGAGGCTATACAGGTTCAAAGGAAGTATATGTCGACAGCTGTCATACATTGAGGGAGCTTCTGAATAATTTATGCAGCAGATACGGTAATAGATTATCCGAGAAGCTTTTTACCGGGGACTGCTTAAGTGAGGACATCATAATAATGGTGAACGGGAGGCATATTGAACATTTAAACGGCCTGGACACTAAGTTGACGGAGAACGATGAAATAAGTATTTTTCCAAGAGTGGCAGGAGGCTAAAGATAAAAGGTGCTGAAAGGGGGAATGTAGGAATGAGCGATTTTTCCGATATAGTGAAAAAGTATGGCTGCGATAAGAAGAACACTTTGGCAATACTTCAGGATATACAAAGAGAATATAATTACATACCCAGGGAAGCGATGAACATAATATCCGAGCAGTTGGATGTACCCTTATGCAAACTTTATGGCATGGCTACCTTCTACAAAGCATTGAGCCTCAGGCCAAGGGGAAGGAATGTGATAAAGGTGTGTGACGGGACGGCATGTCATATAAGATCCTCACAACTGCTTATAAATGAAATTGAAAGACTTATCGATATCAGGCCGGGAGAAACATCGCAGGATGGAGAGTTTACCCTGGAAACAGTCAATTGTCTTGGTTCATGCGCTATAGCTCCGGTAATGGTTATGAATGATACTTATTATGGGAAGGTCACTCCCGCAAAGCTGCGGGATATCATAAGCAAATGCGGAGGTAAAGCAAATGAGTGATTTTGTCCATACCCCCAAAAAGAGAATACTGGTATGCTGCGGAACAGGTTGCATGGCCAATGGCAGTGTGAAAGTATATAACGAGTTCAAAAGAAAGCTTGAAGCGTCAGATGATGCCTTCGAGGTAGAAGCAATAATTAAATCGACCGGCTGTAACGGGCTTTGTGAAAGGGGCCCGATAGTCAAAATCCTTCCTGAGGATATCTCGTATTACAAAGTAAACATCGAAGATGTGCCGGAGATTATAGAGAAGTCGGTTATGGGCAGCGAGGTGGTTGAAAGGCTGCTGTACTATGATAAAGCCTTGGGAAGAAGCTTCAAATCCCATAAAGACACGAGTTTTTACAAGGGACAGCAAAAGATAGCCCTTAGGAATATTGGTGAAATTGATCCGGTAGAAATAGAAGACTACATTGAGCGGGGTGGTTATTCGGCACTTAGAAAAGCACTCTTTGAAATGAAGCCTGAAGAGATTATTGATACTATCAAAAAGGCAGGTTTAAGAGGAAGGGGAGGTGCCGGATTTCCCACGGGCATTAAATGGGAAACCTGCAAAAATTCAGAGGGCAGCCGCAAGTATGTGGTTTGCAATGGAGATGAAGGGGACCCTGGAGCTTTTATGGACAGAAGCATAATGGAGGGTGATCCCAACAGTATTATCGAAGGCATGGTCATTTGCGCTTATGCTGTGGGTGCTGCTGAAGGCTTTATTTATATAAGGGATGAGTATGAGCTGGCCCTAAGAAATATGCAGAGGGCAATTGAAGAAGCTCTTAAGCATGGTTTTTTGGGAACCGACATACTGGGAAGCGGAATCGGCTTCAGGATCAATATTGTCAGAGGCGGCGGGGCTTTTGTATGCGGGGAATCCACAGCCCTTATGGCTTCAATAGAGGGGAAGGTAGGCGAACCAAGGGCAAAATACATACATTCCACAGAGAAAGGCTTATGGGGAATGCCTACAGTGCTGAACAATGTTGAGACCTGGACAAATATTCCGGAGATTATAAATAAGGGCAGTGAATGGTTCAGGTCTATAGGCACTGAGAATGGTAAAGGTACAAAAGTATTTTCTTTGGTAGGAAAGGTAAAGAATACAGGACTTGTGGAAGTGCCGATGGGTACAACCCTGAGAAAGTTGATTTATGATATCGGCGGGGGAATAATAGGAAACAGGAGATTCAAGGCTGTGCAGACCGGAGGACCATCCGGAGGCTGCATCCCTGCAAGCCATCTGGACCTGGAAGTGGATTTTCATTCTCTTGAGGCTGCAGGCTCCATGATGGGTTCCGGGGGAATGATAGTAATGGATGACAGGACCTGCATGGTTGAGGTTGCAAAGTATTATATCAAGTTCCTTTCGGAGGAGTCCTGCGGAAAGTGCGTTCCTTGCAGGGAAGGCCTGAGAAGTATGCTTGAAGTGCTTGAGAGGATAACTAATGGAGAAGGCGAATTGGGGGATATAAATCATCTGCTGGAATTGGGAGAAATGATGGGAGAAGCCTCTCTGTGCGGTTTGGGAAAAACTGCTCCAAACCCTGTAATAACCTCCATCAGGTATTTTACAGATGAATATATGGACCATATAGTAAATAAGAGCTGCCGTGCAGGGGTGTGCAAGAAGCTTATTGAGTTCCACATTGCGGAGGATAGGTGCAGGGGCTGCGGTGCGTGCAAGAAGAACTGCCCGGCAGGTTCAATCCAAGGAGAATTGAAGGGTTGCCACAGCATTGATGTGTCAAAATGCATAAAATGCGGCAGCTGTCTTGATATATGCAGCTTTAACGCAGTGCACACAACCAAGGAGGTGGCGAGATGAAGGTAGTGATTGACGGCAGGACCTGTGAAGCGGAATATGGTGAATATATACTTACCGTTGCGAGGAGGAATGGAATTGACATTCCTACACTTTGTCACAGTGATGCACTTGCCGGGATGGGCAGCTGCAGATTGTGCCTGGTGGAGCTTATCGATGCCCGGAAAACAAAGGTAGTGACATCCTGCATATATCCGATAACCGGTGAATTGGTGATCAGAACTGACAGTTACAGGATTATCATGATGAGAAAATCCATTATGAAGCTTCTGCTTTCACGTGCCCCTGAAAATGAATACCTTGACAGTATTGCCCGTAAGTATGGGCTGCAGCCGTCAAAGCTTCCGGATATGCCTGAGAAAGCTGATAACTGCATATTGTGTGGGCTTTGTGTGAAAGCATGTGAAGAAATAGGTGCAAATGCAATCTCCACAGTTGGTAGAGGTACGAGCAAAAAGGTATCCACTCCTTATGATGAGCCTTCTGCAGTTTGTGTAGGCTGCGGCTCTTGTGCGGTTGTTTGCCCTACAAATGCTATTGGAATGGAAGACGAGGATGGTACTAGAACGATTTGGGGCAAGAGTTTTGAATTGGCAAAGTGTGAAAGATGCGGACAATACTACGCGCCTAAGGAGTATATTGAATTCGTAGAGAAAAAACTTGGAGGAGAGTTGGATAAAAGATACTGCAACCATTGCAAAAAAAGCATGCACGCAGAAAGATTCAAAGACATTTCAAAATTCTAAATATATAAGCTGCTGAATATCGGAGGACGAACACTGTTCGTCCTTTTATCTTTATTAATCCCGCTTAATTATGCTAAAATATGTATTGACAAATCAAAAAACAGAAAAAGATGCAAAATACATACCAATTTTAAATTGGGTGCTTGACAGTTATTTATTGGTATGTTAACATTATATATTGCATTGTAGTAAGTATTTTCATAAAAATATGCTAGTATTTGTATAAGAATAGTTAAAAAAGGTAATATTAAAATAGGTATGCTTTAACTATAAGGCCAAACCAAAAGCGATACTTTTCAGGAATTTTTTTGCTTTTGGCTATTTTAATTTATTTAAATTTAAGGGGTGAAAGACTTTATGCTGGTACATCCAATCTCTGCTGGAAGAAATCAGAGGATGAGCTACTCAAAAATCGACGAAGTAATGGATATGCCCAACCTGATTGAAGTGCAGAAAAACTCCTATAATTGGTTCCTGGAGGAAGGTCTTAGAGAGGTTTTCAATGATGTTTCGCCAATTCAGGACTACACAGGGAATCTTATATTGGAGTTTGTTGACTACTCGCTGGACGGAAAACCAAAATATTCAGTTGAAGAATGCAAGGAAAGAGATGTTACATATTCTACTCCTTTGAAGGTAAAAATCAGGCTTATCAACAAGGAAACCAACGAGGTAAAAGAGCAGGAAGTCTTTATGGGCGATTTTCCTCTGATGACGGAAACAGGCACATTTATAATCAATGGTGCCGAAAGAGTTATAGTAAGCCAGTTGGTAAGATCGCCGGGAGTTTATTATGCAGAAACCATTGACAAGACAGGAAAGAGACTGTATTCAAGCACTGTGATTCCCAATAGAGGTGCTTGGCTGGAGTATGAAACAGATTCCAATGACATCCTATGGGTAAGAATCGACAGGACTCGAAAAATCCCGATTACTATACTTTTAAGAGCATTAGGTTTTGGCACCGATGAACAGATTGAGAGTATATTGGGCGAAGATGAAAGAATAAAAGCTACTTTGCAGAAGGACGGGACAAAGTCTGAGGAAGAGGGCCTTATTGAGGTTTATAAACGTCTGAGACCCGGAGAGCCTCCAACAGTTGAGAGTGCCAAGTCACTGCTTGACGTGCTGTTCTTTGATGCGAAGAGATATGATCTTGCCAAGTTCGGCAGGTATAAATTCAACAAGAAGCTTTGTCTCAGCCAGAGGCTTACCGGACAGAAGCTTGAGAAGGAAGTAGTTGACCCAAGAACCGGAGAAATACTTGCAGAAGCTGATGAGAAAATCACCAGGGATAAGGCTGCGAAAATCCAGAATGCTGGTATAAATGAAGTTTATGTTACAGTTGAGGGTAAGTCTGTTAAGATATTGGGAAACAATACTGTAGATATAAACAAATATTTGAATTTCGATGTCTCAGACTTAAACATAAAAGAACTTGTCAACCTGTCAGTATTGAAAGAAATACTGCAGAAGGCAAGCTCTGAGGAAGAAATTAAGGAAGAAATTAAGAACAGGCATAAGGATCTTATACCAAAGCACATCTTAATTGATGACATACTTGCCTCCATTAATTATAACATAAACCTGGTTCACGGAATTGGCAATGTAGATGACATAGACCATCTGGGCAACAGAAGGTTGAGATCTGTAGGCGAACTTCTTCAGAACCAGTTCAGAATCGGATTATCCAGGATGGAGAGAGTTGTAAAAGAAAGAATGACCATACAGGATATCGACGTGGTTACACCTCAGCAGTTGGTTAATATCAGGCCTGTAGCTGCAGCTATAAAGGAGTTCTTCGGAAGCTCCCAGCTTTCGCAGTTCATGGATCAGACAAACCCACTTGCTGAACTGACACATAAAAGAAGATTGTCTGCATTGGGACCTGGTGGTTTGTCCAGAGAGAGAGCCGGTTTCGAGGTCAGAGACGTACACCATTCTCACTATGGCAGAATGTGTCCTATTGAGACTCCTGAAGGTCCGAACATAGGTCTTATAGGTTCCTTGAGTACCTATGCGAGAATAGATGAATATGGTTTCATTGAGGCTCCGTACAGGGTGGTAGAAACTGATGAAAATGGAGAAAAGTACGTAACCGATGAAATTGTCTATATTACTGCCGATGTAGAGGACGGGTTTGTAATAGCTCAAGCAAACGAACCCCTGGATGAAGAAGGAAGGTTTATAGACAGAAGGGTTACTGCAAGAGCAAGACATGAGATATTAATAGTACCGAATACTGAAATTGAATATATGGATGTATCTCCTAAACAGGTAGTATCTGTTGCAACGGCTATGATACCATTCCTTGAGAACGACGACGCAAACAGAGCGCTGATGGGTTCCAACATGCAACGTCAGGCTGTTCCGATAATAAAGCCTGATTCGCCGATAGTTGGTACGGGTATGGAATACAAATCTGCAAGGGATTCGGGAGTTATAGGGCTTACAAAGAGCGATTGCGTAATAGAAAAAGTAAGCGCCAATGAGATTGTATACAAAACCAATATGGGAGAGAGAGAAAGATATAAGCTGCTGAAGTTCCTGCGTTCCAATCAGGGAACCTGCATAAATCAAAGGCCTGTGGCAAAAAAAGGAGAGGTTCTCAAAAAAGGCGATATAATTGCAGATGGACCTTCAACCGATATGGGAGAAATTGCGCTGGGCAGAAATATACTTATCGGGTTTATGACATGGGAAGGCTATAACTACGAGGACGCTATACTGATAAGTGAAAAACTCGTAAAAGAGGATGTATTCACTTCCATACACATAGAGGAATATGAAGCAGAAGCAAGAGACACAAAGCTGGGACCTGAAGAAATAACCAGGGACATACCCAATGTTGGGGAAGAGGCTTTGAAGGACCTTGATGAAAGAGGAATAATCAGGATAGGTGCCGAGGTAAGAGCAGGAGACATATTGGTAGGTAAAGTAACTCCAAAGGGAGAGACTGAGCTTACTGCTGAGGAAAGGCTCTTAAGGGCAATATTCGGAGAAAAGGCAAGAGAGGTAAGGGATACTTCTCTCAGGGTCCCTCATGGTGAAGCAGGTATCATTGTTGATGTAAAGGTGTTTACAAGGGAAAACGGAGACGAGCTTCCTCCTGGAGTTAACCAACTGGTAAGATGCTATATTGCTCAGAAGAGAAAGATATCCGTTGGAGACAAGATGGCAGGACGTCATGGAAATAAGGGTGTTATTTCAAGAGTACTTCCGGAAGAAGATATGCCGTTTATGCCTAATGGAACACCGCTGGAGATAGTATTGAACCCTCTTGGCGTGCCTTCACGTATGAATATCGGGCAGGTTCTTGAGGTTCACCTTGCACTCGCTGCAAAAGCATTGGGCTGGAAGATTGCCACCCCGGTATTTGACGGTGCAAGAGAAGACAGTATAATAGAGACTATCGAATATGCCAATAAGGTTTTGCAGACAAAGAAAAACCTTAGGATAATAAAAGAAAAAATACTTATAAACAATAAGCTTCAGGATGCTGAAGTTGAAGAAGGGCAGCCAATTGAGGAAGTGCCTGATGTCAACGATGAAATAAAAGAAAATGTTGAAATAGTGCATGAATTACTAGAGCATGAGATATTTGAAATTGACAGCAAAATGAAAGCTGTGAAGGAAATGATAAAATCCTCGGAGCTTTCAGACCTGAAGTCAGTTGAGAAGATACTCAAGTTCTTCGGTGAAACTCCTATAGATGGACTTGAACTGAAGCATACAGGAAAAATACAGCTGAGGGACGGACGTACCGGAGAGTACTTTGACAATCAGGTTACTGTAGGTTACATGTATATACTCAAACTCCTGCACCTTGTTGACGACAAGATCCATGCAAGGTCCACAGGGCCATATTCTCTGGTAACACAACAGCCTCTTGGCGGTAAGGCACAGTTCGGCGGCCAGAGGTTCGGAGAAATGGAAGTTTGGGCATTGGAAGCCTATGGAGCATCCCATACTCTTCAGGAAATACTTACTGTCAAGTCAGACGACGTGGTCGGAAGAGTAAAGACGTACGAATCCATTGTTAAGGGTGAAAACATACCGGAGCCTGGTGTCCCTGAATCCTTCAAGGTTCTTATAAAAGAACTCCAGAGCTTGGCCCTTGATGTAAAGGTCCTCACTGAAGAAAATGAGGAAATAACCATCAGAGAGTCAGTTGATGATGATGTTGAGGATCTTGGTGCCGATATGGAAGCAAGGGAGGATATGGATTTCACAAGCCTCCCATATAAAGGAGATGCCAGCACTCAGGAGGACCTCTATGAGGACTATGATGGAGAAGCTGAAGGGACAGAAGAATTCGAGCCCGATATGGACTTCGATGAACTCCTTTTAAACGAGGAAGAAATTGAAGAGGATGAAGACGAGTTTTAAAATTTTTTAGAAGGGAGAGATACCTCCTTGTTTGAATTAAATAACTTTGAAGCAATCAAAATAGGTTTGGCATCCCCGGAGAAAGTAAGGGAATGGTCAAGAGGAGAAGTAAAGAAGCCGGAGACAATAAACTATAGAACATTAAAGCCTGAAAAGGAAGGCCTGTTCTGCGAGAAGATATTCGGTCCTACAAAGGACTGGGAGTGTCATTGCGGAAAATACAAGAGAATCAGGTATAAGGGAATAGTATGTGACCGTTGTGGTGTCGAAATAACCAAAGCAAAGGTAAGAAGAGAAAGAATGGGACATATAGAGCTTGCAGCTCCTGTATCTCATATCTGGTATTTCAAAGGGATACCGAGCAGGATGGGACTTATACTTGATATGTCCCCAAGAGCTCTGGAAAAAGTTCTTTACTTTGCTTCCTACATAGTAGTTGATACTGGCGATACTCCTCTTTCGAAAAAGCAGCTGTTAAGCGAGAAAGAGTATAGAGAGAACGTTGAAAAGTATGGCAGCAGGTTCAGGGCAGCAATGGGAGCCGAAGCAATAAAAGAGCTCCTTCTGGAATTAGACCTTGAAAAGCTGTCAAAGGAACTGAGGGCAGACCTCAAGGATAGTACAGGACAGAAGAGGCTTAGAACAGTTAGAAGGCTCGAGGTTGTTGAGGCCTTTAAGAATTCCGGTAATAAGCCTGAATGGATGATTCTTGAAGCTATACCGGTAATACCTCCTGATTTGAGGCCAATGGTGCAGTTGGACGGCGGAAGATTTGCCACCTCTGACCTCAATGACCTGTATAGGAGAGTAATAAACAGAAACAACAGGCTTAAAAGGCTTTTGGATCTGGGAGCACCGGACATAATTGTCAGGAATGAAAAAAGAATGCTTCAGGAAGCCGTTGATGCACTTATTGACAACGGCAGAAGAGGAAGACCTGTAACTGGCCCTGGAAACAGGCCATTGAAATCCTTAAGCGATATGCTCAAAGGAAAGCAGGGAAGGTTCAGACAGAACCTGCTTGGAAAACGTGTTGACTACTCAGGTCGTTCGGTTATAGTAGTAGGGCCGGAGTTGAAGCTTTTCCAGTGTGGTCTGCCTAATGAGATGGCTCTTGAGCTTTTCAAGCCATTTGTAATGAAGAAGCTTGTTAATGACGGGCTTGCCCATAATATAAAGAGTGCAAAGAGAATGGTTGAAAGGGTAAAACCGGAGGTCTGGGATATTCTTGAAGAGGTTATAAAAGAGCATCCGGTGCTTTTAAACCGTGCCCCAACGCTGCATAGGCTTGGTATACAGGCATTTGAACCGATATTGGTGCAGGGAAGAGCACTTAAGATTCACCCGCTGGTATGTACAGCATACAATGCTGACTTCGATGGAGACCAGATGGCTGTGCATGTACCGCTATCTGTGGAAGCGCAATCGGAAGCAAGATTCCTGATGCTGTCTGCCAATAACATTTTGGCTCCAAAGGATGGAAAACCGGTTGTCAGCCCGACACAGGACATGGTTATGGGAGTATATTACCTGACTATATATGTGCCTGGACAAAAGGGTGAAGGCAAGGTATTTGCAGACATGGACGAAATGCTTATGGCATACCAGGTAGGAGAGGTATCTCTTCATGCAAAGGTAAAGGTAAGAATCACAAAAGAAATTAATGGCAAGAAGATTACAAAACTTGTGGAAAATACCGTCGGAAGATTCATATTTAACCAGTCTCTTCCTCAGGACCTTGGCTTTGTAGAAAGAAACACAGAGGACGATATGTTCCTTCTGGAGCTTGATCCAAAGGATAAGGACGGAAATATGAGGCCGGTAGATAAATCGATGTTGGGAAAAATAGTCGACAAGTGCTACAGAAAGCATGGAAATACCAATACAGCAATTGTATTGGATCAAATAAAGAGTTTGGGCTTCAAGTTCTCAACAAAGGGTGCAGTGACAATAAGCATATCTGATATGGATATACCGGGTGCAAAGAAGGAACTGCTCTCAAAAGCAGATGAAAGAGTAGACAAAATTGAGAAAATGTACAGAAGAGGCCTGATATCCGATGAAGAAAGATATGAACAGGTAATAGAAACCTGGAAGACTACTACGGAAGATGTAACAACTGCATTGATGAACAACCTAGATAGGCTTAATCCTGTATACATGATGGCTAACTCCGGTGCGAGAGGTAGCGTAAACCAGATCAAGCAGCTGTGCGGAATGAGAGGACTTATGGCGGATACCTCAGGTAGAATCCTTGAGATTCCTATAAAAGCTAACTTCCGTGAAGGCCTTGATGTATTGGAGTTTTTCACATCAACACACGGTGCAAGAAAAGGTCTTGCAGATACTGCGCTTCGTACTGCAGACTCAGGTTATCTGACAAGGCGTCTTGTTGACGTAAGCCAGGACGTTATTGTAAGAGAAGAGGACTGCGGGACTGAAGAAGGCCTGATGATAGGCGAAATCAAAGACGGAAATGAAGTAATTGAAAAGCTCACAGACAGGCTGATGGGCAGATACACAAACGGAGATGTACTGCATCCTGAAACAGGCGAAGTGCTTATTAAGAAGGGTGAGATGATTTCCGAGAAAATGGCAAATACCATTGTCAAGCTGGGAATCAAGAAGGTTCCGATAAGATCAGTACTGACCTGTCATTCAAAATACGGAGTATGTGCTAAATGCTACGGCGTAAACCTTGCAACAGGAGATCCTGTTCATATAGGTGAGGCAGTAGGTATTATAGCAGCTCAGTCAATAGGTGAGCCTGGTACTCAGCTTACAATGAGAACCTTCCACACCGGCGGTGTTGCAGGTGATGACATAACTCAGGGTCTACCCAGAGTTGAAGAGCTTTTCGAAGCAAGAAAACCGAAGGGGCTTGCAATAATATCCGAAATTTCCGGTACAGTAAAGATAATAGACCAAAGGAAAAAGAAGGATGTTGTAGTATTGGCCGAGGATGGCGATACCAGGACCTATACAATACCTTACGGTTCCAGGCTCAGAGTTGCAGATGGGGATGTCATAGAAGCCGGGGATGAAATAACAGAAGGCTCGGTAAATCCTCATGACATACTGAAAATCAAAGGAGTAGCCGGAGTTCAGAGCTATCTGCTTATGGAAGTACAGAGAGTTTACAGACTGCAGGGTGTTGATATTGCAGATAAACATATAGAGGTAATAGTCAGACAAATGCTTAGGAAGGTCAAAATCGAAGAACCTGGAGATACAGATCTTCTTCCCGGCGGACTCTTCGACATATTCAAGTATGAAGAGGAGAATGAAAGAGTCAGGGCTGAAGGCGGCGAAATGGCAACCGGAAAGAGAGCGCTCCTTGGAATAACCAAGGCATCTCTGGCAACTGATTCATTCTTATCAGCTGCATCCTTCCAGGAAACAACAAGGGTTCTTACTGAGGCAGCAATAAAAGGCAAAGTAGACCCACTTGTCGGATTAAAGGAAAATGTTATTATCGGAAAGCTTATTCCTGCTGGAACCGGCATGAAAAAGTACAAAGACATAAATATAAGGCCAGTGGATGCCGTTGAGTAAAAACTATTGACACAAAATATAACAAATGCTAAAATTATTGAGTGCATTATAGAGAACCATTTATGATGGTTCTCTTATGCACGTTTGTCTGTTGATACCCTGACAATATACCGTATTACCGTGAAAATCCTCAAGGGGTGATTCAAATGCAGGAACTAAAGGCATCGCATAAAAGAATAGTGGGGCTAAAGCAGACAGTTAAGGCAATAAAGAATGGACTTGCAAAAAAAGTATATGTAGCAGAGGATGCCGATGATTTCATAAAGCAATCGGTGCTTGATGCATGTAGCGATAAAAGCCTACAAATCATATATATCAAAAATATGAAGGAACTTGGGGACGCATGCGGCATAGATATAGGTGCTTCAACGGCAGCGATTGTCGAAGACTAGAATGCAGATCAAGAGACCCCTTCATATTGAAGGGGATTTTTGATTGTATAGGAAAGTATAACTTTCCTATACAATTAAAAACCTTTATTTAACTGCCCGTGCCAGA
>CAZUGK010000071.1:0-20068 GCA_964619815.1 uncultured Clostridiaceae bacterium
CCTCGTACCTCGGAACCTCGAAACCCAATAAGCATTGTTGCACATCTTTTATATTAAGCGCTCATCTTATAAAATCCGGCGCTTCTCCTATATTAAGCTTCTTATTATATACGAAATCCTTGTTGAATACAGCATAGATATCATCATCCAGGAAATCCTTTACCGCATTATATCTGCAATCAAGGTATTTCCATTGATCCTCTTCCTTGAAAACCAGGTAGGAGCTGCTTTCGCCCAAGGCTACATAAGTATCCTCAGTGATGCCTGTGAGCCGGCTGTAAAGTCCGAAGGCCAGCAGTGCCTTATCCCAATGGTTTCCCGTCTTATTGGCTATGTAGTAGTCCGGAAAGAGGAACATATCAGAGTCATTCTCTTCATCTTCTATATCTGCCAGAACAGATATTATTTTTTGTGTCTTTGCCGAGCTGTTGGACAAAAGGTTTGAAATTGTACTGCCCAAATCCGATAGAAGCTTTGAATCCTCAGCTGCTTCTGCATATGCATTGGGGTGCTCTACATTGATAAGTCCTGCTGCATACCGTGCATAGTCAAATTGGCTGGCAGGATACCGTGAGGCGGCATTTATTATATATCTTGTATTCTTAATGGCAAGCAGGCTGCCCATGGCGGATCTGAGCTTATCCCGGGCTTCATCCAGTGTTGAGAAGCTGCTGGGGGCATCGTCGGTTATGAAAGTATTCCTGAGCAGGCCGTATATATCCTCCAGGCTGTTGGGCACGTAGAGCTTTTCTTCCAGCTCAGATTTTCCGACAGGCACCTTTGCCGGTGCATCTTTAGGTGATCTGCCCGACAGCTTGAATAGTTCCTTTGCTCTGTCATATATAGCTGAAGCTTCCTCCGCATCAAGATTTGAAGCATTATTTTCATAGCTGAGAAAGGCACCGTCATTATAAACGGACTGCAGCCGGCCGATAGGAAGCTGTAGCTCTGGAGTATGCACAACGGGACTTCCTGGGCTTATCGCATATCCGGAATCAATATTAAAGAATATGGCAGTACCTTCTTCTGCTGTTGTGCTATATACCTCATCCGCCGAAAAGCCTGCCAGTCTTAGCATCGAAACACCTAAGGCAGAGATTTCCAGTTCGTTTCCGGAGCCTCTCATTTCGTGAGCCGTGAGAGTATGAGCTGATTTTCCTCCCAATAAAGGTCCATTATCATTGCTTGATTTATCCTTCGACAGGCTTATATTGCGATTTACATAATCAGCAAAGGCATATGCTGTCCCGCGGTTGTTTCCGTACGGTAGCCGGAAAGCTGAGGCACAAAGCCGGCTGTCGGTAAAATTTGCATTAATAAGCACCATACTGTCATATAAGGACTTCTCGGGATAAAACTCATATCTTGAAAAAGCCTTGGAATAGTCCTCTCTATAAGGGTTATAAAGGTAACCCAGTTCTCTTGTAAGCTGATCCTTCTCAGACTGAAGCTCTTCCTCCATAACTGCGATATTGGCCTCCATATGCTTTTGAACCTCCTTCAGGCGCTGGGAGGTCTTATCGGTGTCAAGAGTGACCAGGGTTGTCATTTCCAAAGGGCTGGCCTTCCTAAGCACATCCTCCTGGATAAAGTAAACTCCGGGATTCAGGTATGGGTTGTCCTTCATATACTGTGTCATGAAGCGGATAGAATTTTCTGCAGCCTTTATACTGCTGCCCTGAATTATTACCACGTAGCGGTAACTTTCTATGTTGGGTATTACCTGAACAATTCCAAGTTCATTGCCCGGATAATCATCATTTATTTTTACTGTTGTAAGCCCCTTCTCCTCGAGGTCAAGTATGGAAGCATTGTCATAGGGGGTACCGACCAGTATGATATCACCATAAGCCTGCAGATGTTCGGTATCTGTCCTCAACTGTGAGTCCAACGCTTCGCTCATGTTATAAGCAGCATCATACAAAACGCTTTCGCTTCCTACCACTACTGTCGGGCTCATATAGGAATAGTAATTATAGTCGCCTATTTTCCAGTCACCGTTTTCATATATGAAATACATATCCCTAAGGTACTGATTATTAACGTTTTTATTGCCGGCAGTACCCTCATAGCTTATACTTACTGTGCATACAACTCCGTCCTTGAGTCTTTTTGCACCAACAATAGTCTGTGAATAACTTTTCAGCTTAGTGCTGCTCATAAGCTTCAGAAGGCTGTCCAGCTCCAGCTGGCGTCTGGGGCAGCCTTCCGAGAGGCTCATGCCGACCATTTCAGGATTATTTTTCACAACCGCTGCTGACATATCATCCAACATGTTCTGGATTTTTTCGGCCTCAGGAATATCAAAGTCCTTACTGGTTTCCTTCCCATCAGCGCAACCGTAAAGCATAAGCGAAAAGGTTAAAATCAATATAATCAAAAGAGAGCAACTTTTTCTCATTGGTATACCTCCTAAGTCACTAGTTACTAGTCTTGAGAATTAAGCAAGCCGTTGAAGTATAAAGATAACTTTAATAAATGACCGTGTGTTCCGTGGATTTCCGTGTTACCCATTCCCACCGACTCCGTAGCCAACCCCGAACCCCCGAAACCCCGGAACCCCGAAACCCCGGAACCCCGAAACCTCGAAACCTCGGAACCCCGAAACCTCGTACCTATATTCTATTATACACCTCTTCATATACCTTTATCGTCTCAATTATTGTCTTTTTCCAGGAAAAATTATAGGCCCTTCTTAATGCTTTTTCTGATAACTCCTCCCTGAAATCAGAGTCTGATATGGTTTTGTATATTTTATCAGACAATTCATCTGTATTGTAGGGATCAACCAAAAGAGCACCATCACCTACCACCTCGGGAATTGACGTGACATTCGTGGTTATGGTAGGGGTTCCACAGGTCATAGCTTCCAGTGGAGGTAGGCCGAAGCCCTCATACAATGACGGGTATACAAATAGTGAAGAACAATTATAGAAATAGGGAAGGTGCTCATAGGGTACATAACCAGCAAAAACCACCCTGTCACTTAAACCCATATCGTCCACCTTCTTTTTGAGCTCATAGTGGTTATCCTTTGAAGCGCCCAAGAGCACCAGGTCATAATATCCCGGCAGCTCCCTGTAGAGTTTTTTGTAAGCATCCAGCAAGCCGTCAACATTTTTCCGGGGACTGAAACCTCCGAGGTAAAGTATATAATCATTTGAGTAGTTGTATTCATTTCTTAAAAATTCCCATGCCTTTTCATTGTCCATAAGCCTGAACCTGCTGTCGGCAGCCAGGTACGTGACCCTGATTTTGTCCTCGGGCAATTTGAAATATCTGATTATATCCTGTTTTGAATAATTGGAGACGGTAATTATCTTGTCGCATCCTTCCAGTATATAGGGCATCTCTTCAAGAAACTTATCCAGATAGCTCTTTCCGCAGGTTTCCGGCATCACATAAGGTATCAGATCATGGACGGTAGCAACATAGGAGCAGTACTTTGACCTGGGAAGCCCCAGCCCGTTTTGCGGAAGGTGGAAGATATCGCAGCTGCTATTTTTTACTTGGGCAGGAAGGTATATTTCATCCCAGAATTTCTTGTTCTTTTCACCGAACAATGTAAGGTTGATATTGCTTTTTTCCAATAGGAAGTCATAGCCGTCGTTTGGCCAAAAAAAACTGTAGTTGTTAATATTGTCAATTTCGATAATATTTTCCAACAGCCTTGCGGTATAGGTACCAATACCCGTACCGGTATAAAGCTTGGCTCCCCTGGTGTCTATGCATATATGCATATAATTCACTCCTAATAACAGTCTCTAGTCGCTAGTCACTAGTCGCTAGTAGGGAACGGCGCCCTCGCCGTTCCATTTCAGGGGCGATCAATGTGTGCCATAATTCCACGATTCATGTACCCCTCTATCTAGTCTCCAAAGGATTTCTTAAATCTAGAGACTAGCGACTGGAAACTAGTGACTAAACCCCATAGGAATACCCTATATGTATCAGTATATTTAACAGTTCTTGTACCTGTGACAGATACTATTAGTCAAAGCAGTAACACTATTTTTCCGCTGTCATATAATGATATAAATGCTGTGGAAATGAGAGGATAATATGGATACAAAGCTTATCGAAGAAGCTTATGGTTTTAGAATCAAGGATATCCAAAGCATAAAAAATGTCTGCAGAATAGAGACAGACTGCGGAGTAAAGTGCCTCAAGCGGGCCCATATGAGTCCGTCATATTTCCTGTTCATATATTCAGCTGTAAACTATCTTGAGGAAAAGGGATTTGATGGGGTAATCCCATACAACACAGCAATAGACGGAAGCATATGCATACCGGATGACAGGTATGTTTATTATGTAGTGGATTGGATTGAAGCCAGGGAATGCAAATTCAAGAGAGAGGATGAATTAAAGACTGCAATAAAGGCAGCAGCAGAACTTCATAAAGCATCTGCCGGATATGTGCCTCCACCGGGTGCGAAGCCGAGGGTATTCTATAACAAATGGGTTGAGAAGTGTGACAGGAAGAGTGCGGAGCTGCTGGAGTTCAGTAAGGTTATAGAAGACAAGGAATATATAGATGATTTTGATGAGATATTTTCAAAGCATTTATCTTATTACTGGCAGCAGGCGAAGGACAGTACCGTAATGATAAATGTGAGTCCTTACCGGGAAATATCCGAGGCAAGCTCG
This sequence comes from uncultured Clostridiaceae bacterium, assembly GCA_964619815.1. Classification (GTDB taxonomy): domain Bacteria; phylum Bacillota; class Clostridia; order Lutisporales; family Lutisporaceae; genus BRH-c25. Next base: position 4,651 of record CAZUGK010000071.1, read on the forward strand.
AGGCTTGGAGAATTCTGCCATCACGATCTCGCCAACCATAACTTTCTGATATCTGAGGAGGGGAAGATATACCTTATTGACTTCGATTACTGCATAATGGATACCAGACTTCATGACCTTACAAGCTTGATAATCAGAAATATGAGATATGGGGTTTGGGACATTGAAAAGGCATATTTCATATTAAATGAATATGACAGGGTATATTCCATTAACCAAAAGGAACTTAAAGTAATAAAGGCATTTATAACCTTCCCGCAGGATTTCTGGCAGATAGGCTTGCAGTACTATACGGAAAAGCAGCCATGGACTATGGAATATTTCTTAATGAGGCTCAACAGGATTGTAAGTGACAGGGAAATACGGGATAAGTTTTTGAAGGAATTTAATAAGTTGTAAAATAGAACATTGACTATAGGCTATAAGAGCTTTAGTCGCTAGTCACTAGTCACCAGTCTCCAGAGTTGAGCTAAAGCCCCGGGGCCTTACCCTAAATCTAGCGACTAGCGACTCGAGGCTAGTGACTGAAAATCATAAGGAGTTGATTTTATGAGCGGCAATAAGCATGAAGAAAATGAAATATTAGGAACAGAGAGCGGCATTACCCCTGAAGAACAGGTAAAAAAGCTGGAAATCTTTATAAGTGATATGAAGGATGAAATAAAACACCTCAAAAAAATAGGGAAACACAAGGAAAAGATAGAGAAGCTTGAAAGGGAAAAAAGGAAGATAATAAGCAAAAAACTTAAGAAGCATCACAGGCATCATTAAAAAATCCCGTCACAAGAAAGGATGATGTTATGTCCGGCGGATATGGGAAATTGAAAAGACATGACTTGAAGCTTCTGATTGAAAGCTTGTATGGCTTAAAGGTTAAGAACATGCAGGAAGGTGACAGGGGCGTACTTGTCTATACTGACAGAGGAATAAAAAGGTTGAAAGAGACCAAGAGCGATGAAGCGAAGATAATATTCGCAGCATCCGCTTATGAGCATATTTATAATAACGGCTTCAGGAGAATAAGCTGTATAAACCGGAGCCTGAATGGAAGCTACCATATGAGATACGACAAGAACAACTATATACTGCAGGATTTTACCAAGGGCAGGGTGTATGAGATAAGAACCTTAGAAGCCGCTGCAGCAGCAGGAAAGGCTCTGGCAGAGCTTCATAAGGCAGGAGAGCAGTTTGTTCCTGCCCCGGGAAGCCGTGCCCGTGTTGATTGGGGAAAATGGATGGAGAAGTTCAAGGCAAATTCCATTAGCCTGAGAAAATTCAAGGAAATTGTGTGTCTGAAGGAAAAGAATAGTGAATTTGACAAACTGTTTGCCCAGCATGTTGATGAATTCCTTGACAACATGGACTGTTCTTATAAGCTGCTGAAGGAGAACGGATATCTGGACAGGGTCAGACAGGCCATGGCTTGTAACCAGATTACCCACGGTGAATTCAAAAAGCACGCGATAATGGAGGAAGATACGGGAGAAGTGTTCATAACAAACCTTGAAGAATGCAGCTATGATATTTGTGAGTTTGACATTGCCACCCTTTTTGAGAGCTTCTCGGGAAGGAACAAGGTTGATCTGGTAAAGGCAGCAGCATCAGCCTATTCCGGTATAAAGCCCCTGGATAGCTGCTCGGTTAAGATAATAACAGCATTCCTTTTATGCCCTAAGAGATTTTTTAAGGTTGTAGAGGGTGTCTACGGCAGGAGAAAGAATTATAACGAACTCGAGCTTGCACGAAAGCTCGAGAGAAGTATAAGGAAGGAAAAAAGAAAGGAAGAGCTGGTCAAGTGCATGGATTCCTTATGATACAACAGTAGAAAAATGCGACGCTGTCGCATTTTTCAGTCACTAGTCGCTAGTCAACTAGTCACTAGATTAGGGCGGGGCTTCGAAGGCTAGGCTATGACACGAGTTAAGTGCTATACCTGTAAGGAATACCCTAATTCTAGAGACTAGAGACTAGTGTCTAGCGACTAAAAACTATGTTTTATTTGAGACGCATTATTTATACATTATGTCGTAGGGAACGGTTCATAACCGCTCTGCAAAAAAAGGATGTGATTCAATCAGTGAGGATGGAGCTTTTTATGGAAGAAAACAGACAGCAGGAAAGAGAGTTTCTTGGAGAATATAATCTCGATGTCAGGCTTTTTGAGGCTATGGGCCTTAAGATTAAGCAGATAATCCCGGTAAGAAGCGTATACAGGATAGTAACGGACAAGGGCTTTTTTTGCCTCAAAAAGCTCAGATTCCCAATAGAGGATATGAATTTCATATTTGAAGCAGTGGAGCATCTGAGGGGGAAGGGTTTCAGAAATGCCTTCCGCATTGTCAAGCAGGAGAACGGAGACAACTTCATAAGCTTTAAAGGAGAGAAGTATTTCATTACTGAATGGATTGACGGCAGGGAATGCGATTTCCTGAACCCTGTGGACCTTGATGCCGCAATTGAGGTACTTGCGTGCCTGCACAAAGCTTCAGAGGGATATGCACCTGATGTATGCCCTATAGACAGGTGTTACTACGGAAAATGGCCTGAGAAGTTCAGAAGAAGAATAGACGAAATGAAGGTTATTAAAGAGCAGGTGCTGTCAAAGCAAGAGAAAAGTGATATAGACAAAATATATCTTGATTATGTGGATATGTGTATAAATGATGGGGAAGATGCACTAAAGCTGCTTTCCAAAACCGATTATGAAGGCATATCTTCAGAGGTGTCAAGGAAAGGAAGCTTTATACATCATGATTTTGCCCATCATAATATATTACATACCTTTGATGGGAGAACTTACGTAGTCGACTTTGACTATTGCATAAAGGATATCAGGATGCATGATGTAGGAAGCCTTATAATCAGGAATCTGAAGAAGTCGAACTGGGATATTGATAAGGCGCTGGACATTATAGAAAGCTACGACAGAAGAAACCCGGTAAGCAGTGAGGAACTGAAGGTTCTTGCCCCATTCTTCCTGTTCCCTCAGGACTTCTGGATGATATCCAGACAGTATTATATTGAGAGAAAGGCCTGGGATGAGGAGGATTATGTGGATAAGATGAACACAAAATCAGAGTATACATTAATGCGCCGGAAGTTTATTGAGGAATATGAGAAGAGGGTATAAATACGGATAACGGGGTACGAGGTTACGGGGGGTGAGAGACGGATATTGGCAGTCTGAATGCAATTTGGAGCACATAAAGTGCTCCTTTTTAATATTATTATCTCTTTCTCCATGACCTTATGCTCCGGAGCTCCGCCCTAATCCTCGGAACCTCGGAACCTCGGAACCTCGGAACCCCGGAACCCCGAAACCTCGGAACCTCGGAACCTCGGAACCCCGGAACCTCGGAACCCCGAAACCTCGTATCCAATATCATATTATCATTTCCACGGTATAAGTGCCCCCAAGTCCTCATATATTTTACTAGAGTCCTGGCTAAAAATATTATGTATACTATGAGGTGTTGCCTATGAATATAGACGCTATCGCAAGCGAGTTCGGGCGCAGGGTTATATACAGCAAGCCTTTGAGAGCCGTGAACCTGGCTCTCACCGACAAGGGGCTGGTGATTATAAAAGAGACCTACAGAGAGCCGGACAAGATACTCTATATACACGGTTTAAAGGAGTATCTCCACGAAAGAGGTTTTACCAGGATTGACAGATACCTGCCATCCAAGTACCAGCTGCCCTTTACGATATTTGAAAACAGAGTCTTTATAATGGAGGATTATATTAGCGGAAGAGAATGTACCTTTTCCAATCCTTATGACCGGGAAGCAATAGTAAAAGCACTGGCACAGCTGCACAATGCAGGAAAAGGCTATGTTCCCCCCACAGGAGCTGCCAAAAGAAACAGTATTGGTAAATGGGAGAAATCCTACAGGAACAAAATTGATGATTTGATAGGATTCAAAAAGCTGGCCATGGGGAAAAAGAAAAAAAGCAAGCTTGACAGCATGTTCCTGGAGGATGTGGATTTTTACATAGAACTGTGCTGGAGAGGCTTTGATACCTTGAAAAGCTCCAAATATGAAGAGCTATGCAAAAAAGCCAGCAAGGATAATGTTATATGCCACCACGATTATACTTACCACAACCTGATCATAGGGCCGCAAGGAGAGGTCAATGTTATAGATTTTGATTACAGCTGTCATGAGCTTCCGGTATACGACCTTGCTTCACTGATACAGAAAATACTGAAGCGTTACAGCTATGATGTTGATATGGCCCTGGAGCTGATAGAGCATTACTGCACCATTGCACCGCTTTCCAGCGAAGAGCTTATACTGATGCTTTCGCTTTTCGAATTTCCGCAGAGATTCTGGCGAATCGCGGAAAGGTATTACAAGGGCAAGTCAGACTGGGATGAAAAGACCTTCCTGGACAAATATAATGACACCGTCGTAATGAAGGAATTTGCCTTCGATTTCATAGAGAGCTTCAGGAAATACATATAGACTTCGGCTCGTAGTACGGGGAATGCTTGGGTATTCAGTGGGTTTCCGTGTTCTCACGTGTTAACCGTACTCAAAATATCCCGGAGCCATACCCTAAACCCCGAAACCTCGGAACCCCGCAACCCCGTAGCCTTAAAAAAACAGTACAAAGTACTGTTTTTTTCATTCACCTTGTCAGCATAAAAAACATACTATGTAGTATACGGGCTGTAATATAGGGGGTAATGATTATGGATATAAAGGTGGGAGATATTGTTGCCAGAAAATCCTATGGTTTAGACGTACTGTTCAAGGTTTATGAAATAGTAACCGGCAAAGACGGCAGCAGGACCATATACCTTAAAGGTTTGAACTATAGACTTTTTGCAGATGCACCAGAGTCTGACATTGTAAAAATGCCCATGAGTAAGGTTAATCAGGAAATGCATTTATTGGAGAAAAGGCTGTATAAGCTTTCAAGAACGGGTAAATTCGGAGCTAAGACCAGGCTGTTGGGATTGATGCCCAAGAGAGAGGAATACAGCAGCTTTGAGCTGCCTGGGAAGGTCCTTCATATCGACGGCGACAGCGATTATCTGAACATGAGCATGAAATATTACAAAGAGCAGGGTATAAGCGCTGTGGGCAAGGTAGTACCGGAAACTGAGCAGCCTAAGCTTATTAGGGCACTGCTGGAGGAGAACAAGCCCGACATAGTTATAATCACAGGGCATGACAGTATGCAGAAGCAAGATGGTAAAGGCAAAGATTCAGTAGACAAATACAAAAATTCAAAATATTATATTGAAGCAGTAAGGGAAGCAAGGAAATATCAGCATTCTTTGGATGAGCTTGTTATTATAGCAGGGGCGTGCCAGTCATATTATGAAGGTATACTATCTGCAGGGGCAAACTTTGCGAGCTCACCCGGCAGGGTACTGATACATGCGCTTGACCCGGGAATGCTGTGCAGACAGATTGCATTCACCCCTATTGACAGAACAGAGCCTATTGAAGTGGTACTGAAGGGTACTATGACTGGGGTTAAGGGAATCGGAGGTATACAGACGAGAGGAAAACTCAGGGCGGGGATGCCAAAATCTCCCTATACTCCATAGCAGGGAGGAAATAAAATGTTGTTTAAGATATTTGATTGCGAAAAAAATGTTGTCTTGAGTATGGAATTAAATGAACTGATAGCCAGGATTGCAAGCTACAACACTGCAGGAGTGCATGAATTTGAGCTTTTGAAAGCATTTGCAGTTTTGGCAAGGACGGAACTGGCATGAAAAACCTTTATAAACAGTGGTAAGGGCTGCGATATCCATAAGGGTTGTGACATATGTACAGAGCCCGGACACTGCCTGGAATACGGCCTTGCTGATGTAGAAGTCCCACAAGCAGTCTGTGAAGCTGTTGCTGCAACAGATAAAGAAATAATGCTGTTTGAGGGAAAACCGATAAAACCGTTTTTCCATTACAGATGCGGCGGAGCTACCGAAAACTCGGAAAATGTTTTGGGAAATAGAATAACCTATCTAAGAAGGGTGCTTTGCTCTTCTTGCAAAGATCAGGAAGACAGCGGCGGGGACAGGTACTTTACTGTGCAAGAACTTGAGGAAATGTTAAAAACCAGGTTTAATAAGCCTGAAGGTGTTTACTATAATATACAGGGAATGTTTGAAGACATTGAGGTTGATGAGCAGGGAAAAATAAACAGAATAAGGATAGGGGCAAAGACCTTTAAGGGAACAGAAGTCAGGGAGCTCCTGAAGCTCAACTCAACCAGATTTGACTATATACCTGTGAAATTTCTTGTCAAGTGCATCGGAACCGGGCACGGACTCGGACTCTGCCAGTGCGGAGCAAGTGAAATGGCAAAGTCAGGCAAGAACTATCAGGAGATTTTAAAATATTATTATACGGGAATATACTTCGGACAAATGGAAATACCCGACTTCAGCAAGCCTTTAAAAGGCGTCAGAATTGTGCTGGATGCAGCTCACGGCGGGGAAGCTTCTGAAGATAACAAAGGTCCAAACGGTCTCAGGGAGAAGGATGTTAATCTTGATATAGTTCTGATGCTGGGAAGCCTTCTTCAAGATCAAGGAGCCGAGGTATATATGACGAGAAGCAGTGATGTTGTTATGGCGCTTTCCGACAGGGCTGTTTTCTCCAATGGAAAAAGACCGGATTTTTTTTTATCGGTCGGACAGAACAGCTTTCCAAATTCAACGGCATCCGGAACGGAGATATACTATTACAGGGGTGATAGGCAGGGAGAGAAGCTCTCAAAACTTATTATCGAAGACCTTTGCAATTCCCTGGGCCTTAAAAACAGGGGGGTAAGAACTGCTGAATTCTATCTCTTGAGAGAGGTTAAAGCATCTGCTGTAATGATTCAGCTACTTTATATAAGCAATCCTCAGGATGAAAAGCTTTTGGAGGATCAAAGCTTCAGGGAGGCTGCATCAGCTGCAATTTTCAGAGCGATAAAAAAATACTATGAAATGCGCGGGAACTGCTGCACATAGATATTTCGGTAAAATTACCGGTGTCATTTTTGGAAAACGCATACAATAACGTATGCGTTTTTGCTGTACAATATTTAATGCCTTACTTAAAATTGAGTGTGCTTTGATTTTATGCTCATATTTAACATAAATCCATGAATGACCGTGAATTATTGCTTTAATTTAGCAAATAATAGCTGAGAATAAAAATTAAAATATTTGACTAATAAAGTATAAGTTGCTATAATATTTTGTTTTGATTGACATATAATATATGTTATGATAAAATTTAAGATGTTGGGAAGGAAGGTGATTTTTTATGGCTTCAAAAAATACCCTATCCCTCATCAAAAGCAATATAGACAACTATGTTGGGGAAAGAGTTGTACTCAGAGCTAATAAAGGCAGAAAAAAAATTAGCATAAAGCAAGGTGTGATTGAGAAGACATACCCCAGTATATTTTTAGTAAGAATTGAAGGAGAAGTGCCTGAAGATTTTGGGAGAACCGTCTCGTTCAGCTATTCAGATATACTGACAAAGTCTATCGAATTGTTTGCATGTAAAGATAATGCAAAGATAGGCTCCATGTAATAGTCTCTTAATAACTAAACGTCAAAGTTCATTTCATAGCAGCACATGTTGAAGTAAAGGCAGCGTTTGTCGCCTGTAGGGCGAAGTTATATACAATAGATCCAACCTTGTGAGGCAAAAAAAATTGAGACCCGTATAGGGTTCTTAATTTTTTTGTTTTTTTTGAATAATAATTTTTTATTCCAGTTGCTAAATTTTTATGCATATAATGCATAAATACCGCAAAATCTATTTATTATAGTGTAAAGTGGTTAGAATGGGGAGAACATCTATTCTACCGCGACTTTTTATAATTATTCAGGAGCTGGTTGAATTAATATGCAGCCGTGTGGCATATAATGGAAACACCCTCTTAGACATTGCGTTTCAGCTACTTGTGCAATATTCACTATTTGTATATACTAAAGTTGCTTAAAGCAATTTGACAGTGCTTGAAATATTGTATTCAATTTTTGAATCACCATAGGAAGGGAGAGTAACAAATGTTTGATGGAGACAGAGGGCCTTTTTTGAATGTTACGTCTGAAATAGGCAAACTGAAAGCAGTCCTGCTGCATAAGCCGGGAAAGGAATTGGAACGGCTTACACCAGATTATCTTAAAGAGCTTTTGTTTGATGATATCCCCTGGCTCAGAAAGATGAGGGACGAGCATGATGAATTTGCGGAAGTATTGAGGCAGAGGGGAACAAAGGTTTACTATATTGAGGATTTACTTGCTGAGGTTCTGGAAAATGTAGATGTCAAAAGGAACCTGATAAATGATATACTGCTTCACTGCCAAATAGAAAATCATGAGCTCCGTGAGCTGATATTTTCCTACCTGTTTGAGAAAAGCCCGGCAGAAGTCGCAGAAGTAGCGATATCAGGCCTGAATAAGAAAGACATACCTGAGGTTGAGAGGGAATATAGTCTTTCTGATTATGTTACAAAGGACTACCCGCTATATATAAATCCTATACCTAACTTATACTTCATGAGAGACCCATTATCCATCATCGGAAACGGAATAGCCATCAATTCGATGCACACTGATGCAAGAAGAAGAGAGCCGATGCTGATAAAATATATATATGATTACAACCCTCTTTTCAGGAAAGATTGCTCGCAGATATGGTATAACTACACAATTCCGCACAGTATAGAGGGTGGAGATATTCTGGTTCTTAGCAAAGAGGTTGTAGCTGTAGGCTGCAGCGAAAGAACTTCTGCCAACGGTATTGAAATACTTGCCAGAAACCTTTTTGCCGGGAATGAAAACCTGAGAGAGGTGCTGGCAGTTCAGATACCGCCGCTAAGGGCATTTATGCACCTTGATACAGTATTTACAATGGTTGATAGGGATAAATTCACAGTATATCCTGGAATATTAGACAGAGTTGCAGTTTATAAGCTTACACGCGGCAGCAATAATGGAATAAAGGTAACTCCTGAGAATGATCTTGTAGATGCTCTCAAGAAGAGTCTCAGACTTCCTGCAGTCAGCTTTATACAGAGCGGCGGAGGAGATATAATAACAGCTGCAAGAGAGCAGTGGAATGACAGTACCAATACGTTGGCCATAGCTCCTGGTGTAGTAGTGACATATTCAAGAAATGAAGCTTCTAACGAGGTGCTTAGGAAGAATGGTATTGAAGTGCTTGAAATAGACGGTTCAGAGCTGGTAAGGGGCAGGGGAGGCCCACGCTGCATGAGCATGCCTCTGGTTAGAGAAGATATATAATAATAAAAAGGAGAGATTTAAATGGCAGTTAATCTTAAAGGAAGAAGTTTTCTTACATTAATGGACTTTTCACCAATGGAGATCAGGTACATGCTGGACCTGTCCCACGACTTGAAGGCAAAGAAAAGAGCAGGAATATCAAACTATATGCTTAAGGGTAAGAACATAGTACTGCTTTTTGAAAAGACATCAACAAGAACAAGATGTGCTTTTGAAGTTGGTGCTCTTGAAGAAGGTGCTCATGTAACTTATCTTGATCAGGCAAGCTCCCAGATGGGTAAAAAGGAATCTCTTGAAGACACTGCAAAAGTGCTTGGAAGATTCTACGACGGTATAGAGTACAGGGGCTTCAAGCAGTCAGTAGTAGAAGATCTTGCAAAATATTCAGGAGTTCCGGTATGGAACGGCCTTACTGACATTGACCACCCGACACAGATTCTGGCAGATATGCTTACAATAGAGGAGCATGTTGCAAAGCCGATTAACAAGGTTAAAGTCGTATTTGCAGGCGATACAAGAAACAATATGGCATATGCGTGGATGTACGGCTGTGCAAAGATGGGCATGCATTTTGTAGCTTTGGGACCGGAGGAATTAAGCCCAAGCCAGGATATAATAAATAAAGTAAATGAAATTGCAAAGGAAACAGGTGCTGTAATAGAAGTAGCTCATGATGTCGAAGCTGTAAAAGGTGCAGACGTAATATATACAGACGTTTGGGCATCCATGGGTGAAGAAGATCAGATTCCTGAAAGAGTAAGACTCCTTACACCATACAAGGTTACTATGGAAATGCTCGGAAAGACCGGCAACCCTGATGTTATATTCATGCATTGCCTGCCGGCATTCCATGACTTCGAAACCAAGCTTGCAAAGGAAATGAAGGAAAAAGGTCTGGATGTAAGGGAAGTAACTGATGAAGTATTCAGAAGCAGACATTCTGTAGTATTCGATGAAGCAGAAAACAGAATGCATACAATAAAAGCAGTTATGGTGGCAACACTTTAATAATTTGGTAATTCTCTAGGGTACGGTTGCGAGTTACGCGTTACGAGTTACGAGTGTTCGGGAACGGCTTCGAAGCATTTTCTGAAATCGCGTAACGCGGAACCCGAAACGCGTAACCACATAGAATCCCGACCCAAATTAATTTTTGTAAAGGAGAAGATTTATGTCAGTTACAAAGGTCGTTGTAGCATTGGGAGGGAACGCTCTCCAGGAGGCAGGAAAACCGGCAACTGCAGAAGCACAGCTTGAAGTAGTGAACAAGACTGCTGAATATCTTGCGGAAATGAGCGTCAGAGGATATGAATTGGCTGTAGTTCACGGCAATGGTCCTCAGGTCGGAAGAATACTTCTGGCTTCGGAGACTGCAGCAAATGTGACTCCGGTTATGCCTTTCGATGTATGCGGGGCAATGAGCCAGGGATATATAGGCTATCATATTCAACAGGGCTTGAGACAGGCTCTCAGTCGGAGAGGAAGGAACATACCTGTTGTTACATTGGTTACACAGGTGGTTGTAGATAAGGATGACCCGGGTTTTAAAAATCCCACAAAGCCTATCGGCGCATTCTATACCGAAGAAGAGGCTAAAAAGCTTCAGACAGAAAAGGGCTTTGTAATGAAGGAAGACGCAGGAAGGGGCTGGAGAAGAGTTGTAGCATCTCCGATGCCTAAGAAAATAGTTGAGCTTTCTTCAGTTAAAGAGCTGTGGGATACTACTATCGTTGTCACTGCCGGCGGCGGCGGAATCCCTGTCGTGGAAAAGGCAGACGGTTCCCTTGAGGGGGTAGCCGCAGTTATAGATAAGGACCTTGCAGCAGAAAGGCTTGCCGAAGATGTAGGTGCAGATATCCTTCTGATACTTACAGAGGTTGAGAAGGTTTCAATCAACTTCAAGAAACCTGATCAGAAGGACCTTCCGGCCATGACAGTTGCAGAAGCAGAGCAGTACATCAAGGAAGGGCATTTTGCTCCGGGCAGCATGCTTCCGAAGGTTCAGGCAGCCGTGATGTTCGCAAAAGCAAACCCCGGCAAAAAGGCCATAATCACATCACTCTACAAGGCTGTAGAAGCTTTGGAAGGAAATGCAGGAACGGTTATTACTTTATAATATGTGCAAGGAACTTAAGTTAATGCTTAAGTTCTTTGTGTTTTGCCAGGTAGTACAAGTTGCCTTATTATGGTTGATTTTTGAGGTTGTTTTATTTTAGCATTTTGTATAGTATAATAAATCTATAATGCATTAAGTATAGAAAAAAATGGAAATTTGAGGTGACCTCAATGGAGATGGGAAGTATAATCAGAAGGTTGAGACGCAAGCAGGATATGAGCATAGAGCAGCTCGCTGAGAAAACCGGATTGAGTACGGGACTTATAAGCCAGCTGGAGAGGGATATAACCGGCCCTTCCGTTGCATCACTGTGGAAGATATCTAAAGCACTGAATGTGTCTATCAACTATTTTTTTGAAGAATATGAAGGCAATAACCCTATTGTCAGGAAAAGCGAACGGAAGAAAATACAGCTTCCTAACTCGAATATTACATATGAACTCTTGTGTCCCGACCTTCAGAAGGCTATGGAAGTGCTGCTGGTTGAAATAGAACCCGGCGAATGCAGTACGGAGGAGTTGATAAGCCATGAAGGGGAAGAATGCGGATTCGTTTTGCAGGGAACCTTGAAGATTAAATGGGGAGATAAAGAATACATGTTGGATGAAGGAGACAGTATATATCTTGACAGTACAGTGCCCCACCGCTATGTAAACTGTGGGGACGTTACCTCGATATCAATATGGTCTATGGTACCGCCGAGCTTTTAACTTATTCATGAAATTTATACAAGCACCCTCGGTTCAATTGAGCCGGGGGTGTTCGTTTATCTCTTTCATTCAATATAGTGAAAAAAATTAAAATTATTATAGTATTTAGAAGGAAATTTCATTTTAGTGAAGAATATACACAATACGTGAAATTTTTACAAAATTCACAAATATAATATTAAGGAGGAGTACAAATGACATTTTTCAAACCGGATGACACTTGGGCCCTGTGGACAATACTGATTGCTTGGGCAGCAATAAGTATTTATCTTGAACAGAAGTTTACCTGGGCATCGAAAGTAAGTGGTGCAATCATAGGGTTGTTAGGAGCACTCGTGCTTGCCAATTTTAGGGTTATTCCTACAGAATCACCTGTATACGATGCGGTGTGGGGTTATATAGTACCACTGGCGGTACCGTTATTGCTGTTTAAGGCAGACTTGAGGAAAATATGGAGAGAAAGCGGCAGAACTTTTTTAGCATTTAATATATCTGCCGTAGGTACTATGCTTGGCGCTATTGTAGCAGCTTTACTTCTTGGCAATATGGTTCCTGAGGTCAATAAGGCTACGGCAATGATGACCGGCAGCTATATTGGCGGAGGAATAAACTTTGTTGCTATGGCGGATGCATTTAAGGCTTCAAAAAATACTGTTAATGCTCTTATTGTAGCAGATAATCTTAATATGGCATTTTACTTTATGGTTCTTATGATGATACCGACACTGAACTTCTTTAGAAAGCATTTCGGACATCCCTATGAGGATGCGGTAGCGGCACAATCGGCAGCTGCGGAAGGCGGAGAAAACGAGAACAAAGCAGCCAGCTATTGGGGCAGGAAAGAAATATCGCTGCTTGACATAGCTATGGCTTTAGGAACTACATTTGTAATAGTTACTGTATCCACCAAATTTTCAGGGTGGATTGGGGAAAGCGGTGCCCCCGGCATAATAAAAGCAGTTCTGGGACAAAAATACCTGATTATTACTACCTTGACTGTTATTCTTGCAACAGCCTTCCCTAAATTCCTGGGAGAAATAAGGGGAGCACAGGAAATCGGGACTTTTATGATATATATATTCTTTGTTGTAATAGGCGCACCGGCAGATCTTAAGCAGATAATAATGAACAGCCCTCTTTTGTTTGTATTCTGTGCTATAACAGTTATCATAAACATGGCTGTAACCTTTGGAGTAGGTAAAGCATTAAAGTTCAATGTTGAGGAGCTATGCGTAGCATCCAATGCAAATGTAGGCGGACCCACAACTGCAGCGGCTATGGCTATTGCAAAAGGGTGGACTGATCTTGTACTGCCTGCAATGCTTGTAGGGGTATGGGGCTATGTAGTAGGCAACTATATTGCTTTATTCACGGGAAATATGGTTGGAAAGTTTTTTGGATTATAATAATATAAACGGATGGGTCTCCCATCCGTTTATTACCTGGAGGTAAAAATCATGAAGATATTAGATGGACATTCAGACATACTAACTGATGTAACAATAAAGAGATTGGGCGGGGAGACCGATATTTTCAGAAAATACCATGTGGACAGGCTGAAGAAAGGCAATGTCGGAGGACTTATACTTGTAGTATGGGTAGATCCTCCATATACGGACAATCCTTCACGCAGAGTGCTTGATGTACTGGGAGCAACCTTCGAGGAAATCGAGGATATGAAGGAATACGCAGGAATAGTGCATAAGGCAAGCGATATGGATGATATACAGAACTCCGGAAGAATACCAATCGTGCTGGGAATGGAAGGATTAAGCGGTTTGGGCGGAAATGCAAGCTTGATGGCAATGTTTTATAAGCTGGGAATCAGGCATGCATCCCTTACATGGAATGAAGAAAATGAATTTGCAACAGGGGTATTAAGTCCGAACACAAATAGGGGAGTTACCGAGCAGGGAATAAAGGTTTTGAAACTAATGGAAGAACTCGGAATGATAGTAGACGTATCCCATGCAAATGAGAAAACCTTCTGGGACGTTTATGAGCACACTGAAAAGCCTTTTATAGCTTCTCATTCAAATGCGTACAAGCTGTGCAACGTTCCAAGAAACTTGAAGGATGTTCAAATAAAAGCCATTGCCGAAAGAGGCGGAGTAATAGGCATGAATGCGTGGCCTGATTTTGTGGACAAAGACAACCCAAGCATGGATAAGTTGGCAGGGCATATAGACTATGTTGCAGAGCTGGTTGGCGTCGATCATATAGGCTTTGGCTTTGATTTCTGCGATTTCCTTAATGGGGATACGACAGGCAGTTTTCAGGCAAGCGATACAACAGCTGCCAAGGACATTGAAGATGCTACCAAGATTCCTAAACTTATTGAGCTACTGCAAAAGAAAGGGTATAAGACCCAGGATATAGAGAAAATAGCTTATAAAAACATGGAGAACATTATAAAGAAGCTGATATAGTTGGACAAGTGAAGCGAGGAGGATTTACAGAATGTTTTACTACTTGGCACCCGGCATTTTATTGGTGCTGGCAGCGGTTTACTATTACTTTGCGGTGCATAAGAAGGATAAAGATTTAATATTCGAGCTAAATCAGAGAATTGCATCAACAGGGTGGAAAATAAAATCAAAGAAAGACATATTGAATTTCTTTGACGGCTATGTCAAACAGAATGAAAACAGCAGTATGTACCTGATGAAAGAGTTAAGGGGCACTTTAAACAGTTATCCCAGGCTGCTCTATAATATTGAAAAGTTTAATGTGGCCATGGCAGAAATATCGGCAGGTTCAGACAATATATCCACAGGTGCATCTGAGCAGTCGGACAATGTAAATTTTATAAATGAGTATATTAAAAACATACATGATAAGGCAAATCAAAACTTATATCACTGTGAAAGTACGGAAAGCGTGTCCCAGACCTCATACAACAAGATTATAGAAAAGAAGAAGCATATCATTGAAGTAGTCAATGAATTTGAAAGCTTGTTAGGCAAAATATATGATATTGAAAAATTAATAATGAAAATAGAGAGCGATTCCCATAGTGTTGGAAGGATGGTTGATGGTATAAGTCACATTGCTTCCCAGACGAACCTGCTGTCTCTTAATGCCTCTATTGAAGCTGCAAGGGCCGGGGAGCATGGTAAAGGCTTCACAGTGGTGGCCTCTGAGGTCAGAAAGCTGGCGGAGGAATCCGACAAGGTAGTTGAGGATGTAGTTAAAGTTATAGATACAATGATTTCAGATATTAACAATGCCGGAGCAAGCATGAATGAAAGCGCTGAGAATATTAGTGTTACTACCCACTTTAAGTGCCAAAGAATTGCCCAAGTTGCATGACCGATT
>CAZUGK010000072.1:0-345 GCA_964619815.1 uncultured Clostridiaceae bacterium
TCAATTCCAGGATGTTATCTATTCTTCTTTTCCCTACAGTAAATTGACGCTATCGAATTTAAAAGGAAGGATATCTGCCCGCCGCAGTTTTTGATATACTGTTAGTATAAGGAGATGAGTGTCTTGAGCAGTGAAAAGCGAGATTTATACAGAAGGGATTTTGATTACGAAGAAGATGATTATGATCTTCTGAAACGTACCGGGAGAAATAATAATCCTTATAGAGGCTTTACAAACAAGGCTACCAGGAAAAAGCCCGAGTTTGATTATGAAGAGGACGCATATGAGCCTGAAAAAAACATATAAAAAAACTTCAGAGTCATAGACTCTGAAGTTCAATAGGAT
>CAZUGK010000072.1:355-5609 GCA_964619815.1 uncultured Clostridiaceae bacterium
TAGGATTCCATCCCTTTGTCCAGTTTAAGAGCTTATCTGCTGCCGCCCTCTTCTTCAAAAGCTTCAGGCTGAATAGCGGCTTCAGTGTCCTCTGCTTCAACCTGAATGTCCTCCAACACCATATCACAGGCATTATCATTTTCAACTTCAACAGCCGCCTGCAATTCAGTAAGTTTTGCAACTTTTTGATAAATCATGCCTGCACCTATAAGAAGAACTGCAATACCTCCATAAACAGCAACCGGCTCAAATATGCCCGGCAGCAGTTGAGAAGGCACTAATTGCTTCATAACCTCGGCGGCATCATATCCTTGAGCTGTATACTGGCTCACAATACTTTTGAAAAACAAAACATTATTGATCAATAAGCTAACTGCAATAAGTGCTATTACTGAACCAGCAGCATACAGGACAATAGAACCGACAGCTTTTTTTGGTTTTACGGATACATTTTTTTCGTTTTGCATCTTTTTACTTTGTCTCCATTTCCGTCACTTAAGACTATTATTCAATATTAAGTTAATATAAATAACCCGCTTATTTCCCATTCTATCACTTTTCCGCATAATCTCAAGTACAAGTTTTTATTTTGTGCAAGAACAAAGGCGGCTGCGGCCGCATTTGAAGCTCATGTGCCATATCCTTCTGCAATGAGGAAATTCTGGCACGGGCAGTTAAATAAAGGTTTTTTATTGTATAGGAAAGCTATACTTTCCTATACAATAAAAAAACTACCTATCTCTAGGTAGTTAATCATTCATTATGGTGCGGATGATGGGACTTGAACCCATACGGTTGCCCACACGCCCCTCAAACGTGCGCGTCTGCCAGTTCCGCCACATCCGCTAGTCACATTGACTATTATATATCCTAGAAGTCATTGTGTCAATAGAAATCTATCTGTAAATCAAGTAAAGTTTTTCCCATATTTTAATTTTATTTATTGCTTGCCTTTGGGTATGAACCACTGATGTATGCTTCTGTACGGATTCACCGCGTCAGGCTTGATTTCGCCCCGTATTTTATTTCTTACAACTATCGCAGCATCCCTGAAGAAGAGGCTTATGCACGGCACTTCCTCCCTGAAGCTCTGCTGGAGGTCTTTATATACTGATTTTCTCTGATCATCATTCATTGTAGTATATGCCAGCTGCAGCAAAGCATCCATGTTGGGGTTGGAATAGGACATAAAGTTCTTCCCGCTTGCTATCTGGCTGCTGTGGAAAGCAAAAGACAAGTCCTGGGTATTTGAAAGATTGTAGCCCGTAAGTACGGCATCGAATTTCTTCGTATCTACGGCATTTCTTAGATCAGCAAAGGAAATAAAACTGATCTCCACTCCAAATCCGACTTCCTCCAGGCTCTTTTTTATATCCTCTGCTGCTTTTCTCCTGAATTCATTCTCATCATTGGTAAGCAAAGTGAATCTAAGCACCTGCCTGACTCCCCCAACTTCCCTTTCGAGTATGCCATCCTTGTTCGAGTCTGCAAAGCCTGCCGCCTTTAACAGATTCTGAGCTTCAGATTTGCTGTAGCCATACTTCATTCCTTCTCCATCGTTTAGCCATGAATTCGGATTTACCGGCACATCAGTCACTACTGCATTTCCCAGCAGATACTTGTCTACGATTGATTTTCTGTTTATACCTTGAATCATGGCCTTTCTTACTGCTTTGTCCTGGAAAATCGGATTGTTATAATTCAAGCCTATAAAATCATAATTCATTGTTGAGTATATATATGCGTTTACATCCTTCATTTCACTATACTTTTCCCAGTCATAGGAGGTTGTATTCAGAATATCCAGTTCCTTTGACTGAAAAGCTGTTGAAAATGCTTCAGTATCATTTATAAAAGTCACTTTGATTTTCTCAATGTACGGCTTTCCTTCACCCTTCCACTTGTCGTTGTATACAAGCTCCATGGATTTCAGCTTATTATACTGGGATACCTTGAACATTCCAGTTCCTACCGGTACTGCATTTAAATCCCTTTGATAAACATGCTGCGGTATAATTGGAAAGTTCAGCATATCAATGGCATTTGCAAAAGGCTGGTCAAACACTATTTCTATAGTTGAATTATCTCTGACTTTATAAGAAAACACATGCTCCAAATTGCTCTTATATATAGAATCCGCAGAGGCTTTAATTGTATCCAATGAAAATTTTACATCCTCCGCAGTAAAATTTTCTCCATCGCTCCACTGTATATTATCCTTCAGTTTAATTACGCACCTGGAAGAGCCATTCTCGAAGCTCCAGCTCTGTGCGAGTACAGGAGTAATTCTCAGATTTGCATCATATTCTACCAGGTTCTGAAAAATCAGCTTTGAAATTTCGTTATATGTTTTGCTCTTACTCAGCAATGGGTTCAGTGAGCTTGGTTCCACCGAACTCATGCTGATTGCGCCGCCTGCAACAGGTTCTTCATTTTCTATCTCGATTTCTGTTTTGTCCAGTTCAACTGCCTTATCGCAGGATATCAGCATAAACGATAAAAGCAGTGTCAGTACCAGCAAAAACCCTTTTCCCTTCATTATCCGCTCTCCACCCTTTATTAAACCATATTCTTTGTTTACTCTTTATTCGATTCCCATTTATAAATGCGCTTGTAAATATTATAATTTTTGCTAAGCTTTTTTACGAAGTTTTCTGTTTCTGAGAAAGGAATTTCATCCAGACTTCTACCGTCCAGGCTGTAGCTTTTATCCTTCAGCCATTTGTCTACATTCCCCCGGCCTCCGTTATAAGCTGCAAAAACCAGCTCAAAGCTGCCGTTGTAGTAGTCATTGAGATGCTCTATATACCAGCTGCCCAGCTTTATGTTGGTTTCCGGATCAAAAAGCATGCTCTCATCAAAGCCTTCCATACCCATTGTCTGTGCAATCCATTCTCCTGTGGAAGGTGTTATCTGCATTAGACCCTTTGCCCCCTTATTTGATTCTGCATCAGGCTCAAAATTGCTTTCTGTTTTGATGAGCGCGGCAAGCAGCGGCGGGTCAATATTATGTAATTGTCCATATTTTATTATTGCTTCTTTATACTCTAAAGGATATAAAAACTTTAAGAAGCCCGGTATATTAAGCATTGCTATATATATAAGCAATACAGCTATTAAAAGCCTGATAAATTTGAATTTCCTGTTTTTAGCCAAATACTATTCTCCCCCAGAAATTATGTTATTCCATAATTCTTCTATCTTTTTTCCAACTTCCTCTATGGGTTTGTTATTATCAATTATGACATCTGCATATTTTTTTCTTACCTCATTGGTAAACTGTGAATTTATCCTGTTTTCCGCATCCCTGTAATCAAATTTGTCGCGCTCAATAAGCCTTTTTACCTGTGTTTCCCTATCGACTACCACAACCCATACGCTGTCCACGTATTTATGCAGCCCCATCTCAATAAGTATAGCCGCATCTACTACTATGACCTTGGTGCCTTTTGCTTTCAGCTCCTTGATCGTATCCTTGACCCTATTGATTATTTCGGGATGGGTTATACTATTCAACAATGCCAGCTTTTCTTTATCGGAAAACACAATGCTCCCCAGCCGCTTCCTGTTGATTTCCCCGCTTGGCAGCAGTATATTCTCTCCGAAGCACTGAACTATTCTATTATATGCTATTTCACCTTTGCTTACAACTCCTCTTGCCAGTATATCAGCATCGATAATAGCTGCACCAAGCTCTTTCAGCTTGGCTGAAACAGTGCTTTTGCCGCTGGCTATCCCCCCAGTCAAACCAATAACCATCGTTATCCCACCTTATCCATATTCGTCCCGGCGAATTTGCACACCAATTAAGCCGCACCTGCATGGCCATATATTCAAAGCCAGGTGCATCCGCCGTTATTTTGCGTCATACCAGCAATCTCCGCTGCTGATATCAGCAATTATAGGCACTTTTAGCTCAATTGCCTTTTCCATGCATTCCTCCACAAGCTGTTTTACTTCCTCCAATTCACTCCTGTGAGTTTCCACAATGAGTTCGTCATGAACCTGAAGTATCAGCTTTGATTTTAGCTTTCTCCTTTTCAGTTTCTGGTGAACCTTAACCATTGCCATCTTTATCAGGTCAGCGGCGCTGCCCTGTATTGGGGTGTTCATGGCCATTCTCTCCCCAAAATTCCTGTTCACTGCATTCCTGGATGAAATTTCTGGAATATATCTTCTTCTGTTCATTATAGTCTTTACATATCCGCAGACCTTTGCCGTTTCAACTATGTCGGCCATATACTGCTTTACCATGGGATATCTTGCAAAGTAATTGTCTATATATTTTTTTGCTTCTTTCCTTGAGATTTTCAAATCCTGCGACAGTCCATAGTCGCTTATGCCGTAAACTATTCCGAAGTTAACCGCCTTGGCCCTTCCCCTCATAACGGGCGTAACCTCATTAAGCGCTACACCGAACACTTCAGAGGCTGTCCTGGTATGTATATCTTCATTCCTTGAGAATGTGTCAATAAGGCCCTGATCTCCGGATATGTGTGCAAGTATTCTCAGCTCAATCTGCGAGTAGTCCGCATCCACTAGAGTATATTCCTCGCCCTTTGAAATAAATACCTTTCTTATCTGCCTTCCATTCTCAGTCTTAATAGGTATGTTCTGCAAATTAGGCTCTGTGCTGCTGAGCCTTCCTGTGGCTGTAACCGTTTGGTTCAGCTTGGTGTGTATTTTGCCGGTGTCAGGATTTATTATCCCTATAAGGCCGTCTACATAAGTGGATTTCAGCTTAACAAGCTGCCTGTATTCCAGTATCTTTTCTATTATTTCGTGCTTGCCGGAAAGCTTTTCCAACACTTCCACATCTGTAGAGTAGCCGGTTTTTGTCTTCTTCACCACCGGAAGCCCCAGCTTTTCAAACAGTATTGTTCCAAGCTGCTTGGTAGAGTTAATGTTGAAATTCTCCCCTGCAAGCTTGTATATATCTGAAGTAAGAACTTCTATCTGCCCTGCAAAATCCCGTGACAGCACCTCAAGCATACTTTTATCCACCTTGAAGCCCTCATTCTCCATATCTGCGAGAACCTCAACCAATGGCAGCTCTATGTCATAATAAAGCTCCAGCATCTCATATTCGGAAAGCTTGCTCTCGAGCACCGGCTGAAGCTCTTCAACCATTTTTACAGTAGCTCCGTATTTCTGTACCTGGTCCCCTCCTTTAGCATCATAGCCGTCTATACCTGAGCCCAGATATTCCTGGCTCAGATCCCTTATCCGGTATGAGCCCTTTGACGGGTTGAGC
>CAZUGK010000072.1:5619-20010 GCA_964619815.1 uncultured Clostridiaceae bacterium
CAAAGCCTATGGCGTTTATATCTATATCATATCGCCCCAGCAGCAATATGTCATGCTTTAAGTCGTGCCCCGACTTCTTCACCCTGGAGTCTTCCATGATATCCTTTATTAGCGGTATGCTGCTGTCATTCATAACGGAACGGTATTGTTTCCCGTTGACGCTCAGGTATATTGTTCTGAGCATTTCTCCCATTTCATCATCGATTTTGAAAGCTAATGCTCCGTACTTTACTGCTTCTTCAAAGATTTGCTTCAGTTTGCCGGTATTGTCTGCTTCCTCTACTGTTATCTCTGCCGACTCTGCAACTGCAGTATCTGGACGGCTGCTGAACATTTTCTCAATCAAAGCCTTAAACTCCAGCTCCGAGAAAAGCTTGTAAAGCTTATCCCTGTCCGCCGCCTTTACGGAATAATCCTCAATACTGAATTCTATAGGAACATCCCGGACAATGGTAGCCAGCTTCTTTGAAAACAGGGCTTGCGACCTATTGTTGGACACATTCTCTCTTACTTTGTTCTTTTTGATTTCCGATACGTTTTGAAGTACATTCTCCACTGTCCCGAACTGGTGAATAAGCTCTAAAGCCGTCTTTTCCCCGACCCCCGGTACTCCGGGGATATTATCGGAGGAATCCCCCATAAGTCCTTTAAGGTCAATTATCTGAGCCGGCGAAATTCCATATGTCTCTTTCAGCTTTTCAATATCATATTCCTCAATTTCGCTGATTCCCTTTTTAGTCATAAGAGTATGTACGTTATCGCTTATAAGCTGTAATGCATCCTTGTCTCCTGTTACAATAAGGGCTGGGATGCCTGCCTCATCGCACTTGGCAGCAACGGTTCCTATTATATCGTCCGCTTCGAAGCCATCTATTTCTGCCTGTTTTATATTCATAGCAGCCAGAACCTCTTTGAGCACGGGAATCTGCTCCGCCATTTCTTCCGCCATTTTGTTCCTGCCCGCTTTGTATTCTGCATATTCCAAATGTCTGAAGGTTGGTGTCTTCCTGTCAAAGGCAATGCCCAAGTACTGTGGTTTGTACTCTTCCAGAATTTTATTTATCATATTCACAAAGCCATATATTACATTTGTGTGAAAGCCCTTGGAATTCGTAAGGTTCGGCAGTCCGTAATAAGCCCTGTGCATCAGGCTGTTGCCGTCGATTATTATGAATTTACCTTTTTCCATCCCTTATATCCTCCGCAATTTAATATAAATATTATTTCCACTAAAAATCTAAAAACCCTTTTTCTATTGAATTATTTATAAAGCAAAAAAACCTTGTCTTTATATTACCTTCAGACAAGGCTTTTATATTGCAACCCTCGATGCTTCCAGACTGTTATACACTCATACCGCATCTCCATATACTTGACTCTGAGAATCCATAGGCTTCCGCTTTTGTAAGTTTTCCTTCCGATACCTTAAGTATCTCCTCAAATATATCTTTTCCCATATCCTGTATAGTAGACTTTCCTTCCAGAACAGCTCCTGCATTTATATCCATGTTATCTTTCATTTTTTCATAGGTTATAGGATTACCTGTGACTTTTATGACAGGTACAATTGGATTACCGGTCGGAGTACCCCTTCCTGTCGTAAATACACATATCTGAGCTCCTGAAGCTACCATTCCCACTACAGAATCGATGTCAAACCCTGGAGAATCCATTATCACAAGGCCTTTTTCGGAAGGACATGCCCCATATTCAAGGACTTCCTTAACGGGTGTTGTACCTCCCTTATAAATACAGCCGAGAGACTTTTCTTCTATAGTTGTTATACCGCCTTTAATATTTCCCGGAGCCGGGTTTCCGCCTCTTAAATCAGCTCCCATGTTCTTCACTGATGCTTCCAGATTACTTACGATATTCAAGACCTCGCTGCCTACACACGGGTTTACTGATCTGGCTGCAAGAAGATGTTCTGCTCCTATGAATTCCGTGGTTTCACTGAGTATTACGGTGCCGCCATTCTGTACTATTATGTCACTGGCTGCACCTACCGAAGGATTGGAAGCCATTCCTGAGGTAGGATCTGAGCCTCCGCATTCCAGTGCCACTACAAGCTCGGATACATCACATTCTTCCCTCTCCTGCCCCGATGCCTCCAGAACCATATCCATGGCATACTGCACTCCCTTTAATGCTGCCTTCAGAGTTCCCCCTTCCTCCTGTATCACAACAGTCTTTACAGGTTTGCTGCTTTTTCTTATTCCTTCTGCAATTATGTCAGGCTGTGCAGTTTCGCATCCCAAGCCAACAACTACTACTCCATATATATTTGAATTCTTTCCCAGCCCTATTAGAATGTTAGTTGTCCTCTGTGCATCCTTTCCAACCTGTCCGCAGCCTGTGTGATTATAAAACGTAGTTGTACCTGCCACCTGACCTGCTATTATCCTTGCAGTTTCAGAAGAGCATGAGACTGTAGGCAGTATAAGTACTTTGTTCCTTATACCGGCACTTCCATCCGCTCTTCTATATCCCATAAACTTCATCATATTACCCCCTTAGGCTCCTTATGTTATGTGTATGGACGTATTCTCCGGCTTTAATCATGCACAAGGCTTCACCCATTATCTCTCCGTATTTAATGACCTTTTCACCTGCTTTTATTTCTAACAATGCAAATTTGTGAAAAACAGGTATGTCATCGTTTAATACCAATTCCAGATTTAGATCCCCTCTTACAATTTTCACCCTTTGTCCTTTTTTTAAATTCTTTAGGGCCATTGCCACATTATCCCTTTTGTCAATGACAAGGGCTGAATTATTGGACATATTCCCGCTCTCCTTTCAAGATTCATATATACTCCTCATAAACTAAAATGGCAATTATGCATTGCCATTTTAGTTCAACCATTGCTCCTGAGATATTTTACAGCATTAATTATCGTATTCTCATTTCCAAAGGCTCCCGCTTTTGTAACCACCTTCAATCCCTCGAAGGGTCCTCCAAGAAGGCTTACAAAAGGCACTCCAGCTTCTATTTCCTTTATTACTACCGAGCCACTGGCAGAAAGCTTTTCAATTACATTTATGGCAGTATCTCCGCCAGTTAAAAACAAACCTGCTATTTGCCTTGCTTTCATAATCTCCAGCACCACATCCCCCATAAAACCGGCTATGCTTGAGCTTATCTGCTTCAGAGGCACCCCGATTTTTTTTCCAAGTGTCGAAGCCGCTACAATCTGCCTGCTGTCTAGTGCTGAAGCCACCAGGATATCGAAACCCTTATCTATATATTCAATTATTTCCTGAGCAAGACGTTTTCTTTCTTTCTCGGGAGTCAACACTATAGCTTCTATATTCAACTTTACACTTACTATATTTTCATCTTCAGCAACCTTTTGTGCTTGTTCCGCGCTGATACTGTTTATGCTTCCTACTATTGCCAGAACAGGCTTGTATCTCACATGACCCGCAGACAAATTTTTAATGACTGAATCTGCAAGACCTGCAGATCCCACCCATAAGGTCTTTTTTTTCAGATGCAGTATTTGCTTCACTATTATATCAATATCCTCATCAAATTCAGCATCAAATGAAAAGTATTTTGTTTTTGCGGTATGAAGAATTCTAAAGATCTCACCATTTCTGATGTTGTTGATGTCAACATGGGTAAAGCTCATATCCTTGCTCTCGCCAAGCAGCTTCCTCACATCAGAAGTAGCAACAGGATGCTTCGGATCATTTGAGATTTCCGTCCTGTCTAGTATGATGCCATCCAAATATTGGATACCGTGCAGTGTTGTTCTTTTATTTTGGGGATAAGCTGGTGCAAATACGATCAACTCCGGTTCCAGGACCTTGTTCAGCGCTTCAAGCTCAGCAACAATATTACCTCTGAGGGTTGAATCCACCTTTTTAAATAAAATGCTATCCTTTGCCTGTTTCTTGATGGACACGCCAATTTCCTCAGACTTCCTGTACGACTCCTCGCTGGTCATATTACGGGTCTCACTGTCTATGACCACTGCATCAAATCCATATACATTCCTTAGTATATCCTTGCTCAGTATGGTCACAGTGGAAAGCCCGTAACCCTTGAACTGCACCCCGCAGTCATTAGAACCGGTAAAATCATCAGCTACCACTATGAATTTATTAATAACCGCATCTGTTTTATTCAGGTCAACTTCCTGCATATGCTCCATAGGTTTACCTCCAGTGCATCAACTTTAATCCCAAACAGCTCCGTTATTTGTCCTGGGCTTTACCCTGGAATATAGTTTGAGAACACCTTTTACTTCTTTTTCAAGAGGCTTCCATAGCTTCTTTCTGTCTGCCAGTTCTTCAGGTGATATTTCCAGATTTACATTACCCTCGTTCAGGTTTATCGATATCCTGTCACCATCTTTTACAAGAGCTATTGGTCCCCCAAGCGCTGCTTCCGGCGATACATGTCCGATGCACGGACCTCTGGTCGAGCCGGAGAAGCGCCCATCAGTTATCAATGCAGTGTTTTCTGCAAGGCCTGAACCAACGAGAATGGCAGTTATCATCTGCATTTCACGCATACCAGGGCCGCCCACAGGGCCTTCATACCTTATTACAATTACCGAGCCTGGCCGGACTTCCTTGTTCTCCACAGCTTCTATTGCCGCTTCCATACTGTCGAATACCCTGGCAGGACCATTGTGCACCCACATATTGGGATTTACCGCTGATCTTTTTACAATAGCGCCCTCGGGTACAAGATTCCCATGAAGCACCTTCAATCCTCCCTGTGTGCTTATTGGCTCATCTGCCGGTTTTATCATATCTTTGTCTTTCCATTCGGCTTCATCAGCTATTTCACCGATTGTCTTACCTGCAACCGTCATCATGTCACAGTTGAGGTGCTCTTTAAGTGATTTGAAAACCGCCGGTATTCCTCCCGCATCATGGAAATCGTTTATAGTCCTTGGTCCTGACGGATTTATCTTCGATATATACGGTACGGTATGGCTGAGTCTGTCGAAAACATCAAGTCCAATTTCAAATCCTGCCTCATGTGCAATAGCAGGAATATGAAGTACGGAGTTCGTTGATCCGCCTATTGCCATACTCACAGTAACAGCGTTAATAAATGCCCCCTGCTTCATCATATCTGAAGGCTTTATATCCTCCCTGACAAGCTCCATTATCCTTTTGCCTGCCATTACTCCCTCCCTGCGCTTTGCAGAGGTATTTGCAAGAGTTGTGGCCGACAGCGGGAAAGACATTCCAAGAACTTCACAAAGGCAGGCCATGGTATTGGCAGTACCTATCATTGAGCAGCTGCCAAGGCTTGGGCATGCAGCCTCTTCAACCTTATCCAGTTCTTCCTTTGTAATAAGTCCTGCCTGATATTTGCCTACAAATTCACGCATAAGCGATAGTGTAAGCTTCTGCCCTTTATATTCTCCAGCCATCATGGCACCCGGCGGGATGATAATTGACGGAATATTCACCCTGGCCATTGCCATAAGCATACCAGGTGTTATCTTGTCGCAGCTTGTCAAAAACACCGCGCCGTCGAACCGATGGGCTTCAAGCATTATTTCTATTGAGTGTGCTATTATATCTCTGCTCGGCAGAGAGTATTTCATTCCTTCATGTCCTTGTGCAAGGCCATCACAGACTGCTATGGTATTAAACTCAAACGGAAGTCCGCCGGCTTCGAAAATTCCCTGTTTTACTGCTTCGGCAAGGGATTTCTGGGGAACACACCCGGGCACGATCTCATTCCAGCAGTTCACTACTGCGATAAGAGGCTTATCCAAATCCTCCCTTACTGCACCAAGTGAGAAGAATAATGCCCTGTGGGCAGCCCTGTCAATACCTTCAGTCATATCACAGCTTCTTAGCTTTCTATCCTTACCCATTTAAAAACTCCCCCCAAGCTGTTTCGGCCTGTTCAGTGCAAACTGTGCTGCCATTTCTATTGCTTTTATCATGCTGCTTTCATCTGCAGTACCCTTGCCTGCTTTCCCGAATACAGTTCCGTGGTCAACAGAGGTTCTTATTATAGGAAGTCCTACCGTTACATTAACCCCACCCATGAAATCCAGCAGTTTTAAGGGTATATGTCCCTGATCATGGTACATGGCTACCACTACATGGTATTTACCATTTTTACAGTGCAGAAACACAGTGTCCGGGGGAACGGGCCCGCTAACATCTATCCCTTCATTTTTTGCCTTCTCTATTGCCGGATTTATTTCCTCTATCTCCTCATCTCCGAAAAGACCGTTTTCTCCCGAATGAGGGTTCAACCCCGCCACCGCTACCTTAGGATTTTCTATTCCCAAATCCCTCATAGCTTTATCAGCCAGCTTTATTACTGTATGAACCCTCTCTTTTTTTATCTTGTTGCATGCATCTCTCATAGAAACATGAGTGGTTACATGTATAACCTTAAGCGGTCCTCCGGTCAGTAGCATGGCATATTCCTTTGCACCGGTGAGATCTGCAAATATTTCCGTATGACCGGAATAGTGTATACCAGCATTATTTAATGCTTCTTTGTTTATCGGGCCGGTAACTACAGCATCTATTTCCGAGGACATGGCTGATCCGATAGCCGCCTTTATATACTCAAATCCCGCCCTCCCGCATTTTGCCTGTACCTTTCCGAACTCATAGTCCCCAGTAATACTATTCATTGAAATGAGATTTACATAGCCGTCCTTATATCCTTCCACATCATTTATTATATTGAGTTTTGTCTCACATCCAACTATAGGCATTACTCTTTTTATTACAGCTTCGTCTCCAAACAATACAGGACTGCAGCTTTTCAGCAATTCCTCGTTTCTTAATGCCTTAAGGCAGATTTCCGGGCCTGCACCCGAAGGATCTCCTATGGTTATACCAATAATAGGTCTATTCATATTTACTCCCTCACATTTCAGAAGAGATTACCTTCATTATCGAATTCCCATTCATAAGATGACGATGCAATCTCCAGGTATTTATTGGTCCTTACCTCACCCAGAAGGTTTTCAGAAACTTCTATTTCACCGATATGAACAGTGTTTTTTATTCTGACCAGCCTTACATTCTCTTTATTAATAATATTGCATGTCTTGATGGCTGCTTGTATTGCCTGCCTGTCGCTCTTCAGCACCATTGGTATTTTTACACTCATGGGAACAGTGGATGTCAAGGAGTTAGGATAAGTCTGCTCAAAGGAGAACTTGTCAAAAGCTCTCTTTGTTGTGAAATCAAGGATTCCAAGTCCGTTACCGTTACCATGGGATTTGTCGGTAATATCCAGTACTGCAATCCTCGTTATATCCGGGCCTCCGCTTGCATACGGAGTATGGTATCTTCCTACCATATTGGTATCAAAGCCTGTGCCGCTGATATCCTTTCCTATTTCATCAATAATGAGTACATCCAGTGAATCAAAATAAATCCTGGGAGCAAGTCTCTTTGCCTCTTCCTGCAGCTTCGGCTCTTCAGCCTCAATCTCATTGTTTCTCAATACTTCCAGCCTGCAGGTCTCGTGATATGCGTTCTCAAGTATTCCTACGCCAAATATGAGGTTTGTCTTTTCAAGCGTAACCTTTGCAATGGCCGGTATATTTTCAGCCATCCTGCCAAACCCCAGGTTATGGCAGGTATCTGCACCCTTCTGCTTTCCCAGGCCTATTGTTATCATCTTCATCAGGCCGCTTTCATATTTGCCTCTGAATGCGACATGGGGCTTGATCCTGTTGATTATAACTATTGCATCTGCCTCATAGGCATTTTTATCTACATACACCGGAAGTCCGTTTTCCGAGACTCCTACCTGCACAACTTCCATAGTTGCGCGTATCGGAGCGTCCACATATTCTTCCTTTATTCCCATGCCTATCAGCATATCTTTCTGTCCTGCAGCCGTAGCACCTCCATGGCTTCCCATCGCAGGAACGATGAAGGGGGCTCCTCCTGCCTTCTTTATCTCCCTTACAAGCAGCTTTACCATAAAGGGGAGATTGGTTATTCCTCTGCTGCCGACTGCTATGGCAACACTTTGCCCCTTCTTTATCAGTGAGAGCACATCCTTATCATATAATTTCTTTATAAGCTGTCCTTCAATATCTTCTACTACCGGCCGTTCAAAATACTGCTTGACCCTCACCATTCTTGGTACTTTCACATTATCCAGCAATTGGTCTATCGTGCTCAAAATATCGCCTCCAGAAATCTGCTCTACAGTTTTATTGCAACTCTTAAAGCTTCAGGACTTGTAGCTGCAAGGTCAAAGCCCTTCATCCAGTCATCAAGCGGAAATACATGTGTCACAAGAGGTTTTAACTGCACCTTGCCGGATTCGACCAGCTTTATTGCTGTTAACCAGTCATATGGCATTTGTGAAATCTCACCTTTTACATCTATCTCTTTTACAATTATCTTGTAGGTATCAACGGGTGCAACTATTCCGCCGCGGATTCCGCCGCCTGCCCATAGAACCTTACCGCCTTTTCTTACTATATCAAGGGATTCGTCTATCGGCTCAACAGAGCCTGTATTTTCAAGGACTACATCTACCCCCATGCCACCTGTTATTTCTGCGATTCTCTTGCGGACATCCTCCTTCTCCACATTGATAATATAGTCGGCTGCTCCCATTTCTTTTGCTGTCTTCAATCTGAAAGGTACGTCCCTCTCAAGACCTGTCATAATTATCGGACCTGCCCCGATTGCTTTACAGACCTGAGCCATGAGTATGCCTCTTGCTCCAGGTCCGAGTATTGCTACAGATTCTCCGGCTTTTACCCCCATACGGGATATTATGCTGTGAACTGATCCTGCAGTGGGCTCCATAAGAACTGCTTCTTCCGGAGTTATGCCTTCCGGAAGCTTATGAAGCTGCCATTCAGGCCATACTGTGTATTTTGCAAACCCCCCTCCTGTTACAAAATGTGCTCTTCCTTCCATCGGCTGTATGGTGTTGCATATATTATATCTTCCTTCCCTGCATGCCGGGCAGTGTCCGCAGTAGAATGTCACTATCTCGCAAACGACTCTGTCCCCTTCTTTCACCGTTGTAACATCCTTACCTACTTTTTTGACTGTACCAACAATTTCATGTCCAACCACTACTTTTCTCGGTACTGTCTTTACGCCGGTTTTATCTGCATTCCAACGGTGAACATCGCTGCCGCATACTCCACAATATTCCACTTCAAGAAGTACATCATGAGGAGCATATGGATTCTCTCCCAGTTTTGGAACCGGTACCTCCTCTAATCTTAACTCCCCGCTCGGATGTGAAACCAAACCCTTCATCATTTCCATATTCATCTCTCCTTTATGCATTTGCTTGTGATTTTTTGAATACTTTTCTACGGATATAACCGAATAATGGAGTTGACTGCAGTATTGATACAAAAGCTATAGCCAACAATACAGCCGAAATTGGATTTGTTACGAATATTGACCAGCTTCCATGGCTTATTGCCAGTGACTGGAACAAACTTGTATCCAGCATGTTACCGAGAATCAGGCCTACAACCATCGGAGCTGTCGGCATGCTTATCTTGTCCATGAAATATCCCAATAAACCAAATACGAACATCATAAATACATCAAAGATGCTGTTGTTTATTGCAAAGGAACCAATAACACAGAGAATTACTATAACAGGAGCCAGAACCTTATTTTTGACTCTTGTGACTGTTATGCTGGCTCTTGTAAACAGAAGCCCCTCTATGAACATGAATACATTTGACAATAAAACCGCCCATATAAGTGTATAAGTAATGTCTGCATGTTCTGTCATAAGAGTGGGTCCGGGCATTATTCCGTGAACCATAAGGCCCCCCATCAATATTGCCGTAGCTGAGCTTCCGGGAATTCCAAGAGTTATTGTCGGAATCAGCGCTCCGCCTACAACTGCGTTATTGGCCGCCTCTGATGCTGCAACGCCCTCCGGTACGCCTGTACCGAATTTATCTTTATCCTTTGAAAATCTTTTTGCCTCGTTGTATCCGAACCAGCAGGCAGTATCTCCACCGGTACCGGGAATGATACCTGTAAAAATTCCGATTGCACTTGATCTTAGAATTGTAACCATCATCGACTTGAGTTCTTTCCATGTCGGAAGCATCTTGTCAGTGATTGAACTGATAGCCTTTGCTACTTGTTCGTCCTTCTCAATGAGCCTTATTGCCTGAGGAATTGAGAAAAGGCCTATAAGAGCAACAGTGTATGATATGCCGGAAAACAAATTCATGTTTCCGAAGGTAAACCTTGGAGTACCTGTAATAGGGCTCATCCCAACCATGGCAAGAAGCAAACCCAATGCCCCGGATAAAATACCTCTTATGGCAGAGCCCTGGGATAATGAACCTATGATTGTTATTCCAAGTACTGCTACAGCAAATAATTCAACAGGTCCGAACTGCACCGCCACATTTCCAAGCATAGGAGCAATAGTGAGAAGGGCTATACTGCTTATTACCCCTCCTATAAGCGATGCAACAAGGGAAACGCCCAGGGCCTTGCCCGCCTGCCCTTTCTGGGCCATTGGATATCCGTCCATTACAGTTGCTGCGGCTGCCGGAGTACCCGGGGTCCTTATAAGAATAGCTGCAATTGATCCGCCGTACATAGCGCCCATGTAGAGGGATGCCAGCATGCTGAGGCCTGTCGCAGGCTCCATTCCAAAGGTTACAGGAAGCAGTATTGCAATTGCCATTGTCGCCGACAAACCCGGCATAGCGCCTACAAACAATCCCATAGCAGTTCCGACTGCTATAGCCACAAGATTGGTTATACTTAACACATTAGTGAGACCCAACAATAAATTTTGTTCCATATCTCATCCCTCCCTATGACATGGGTCCTAAAGGTATAGGCAGTTTAAGGAATATAACAAACAACAGATACACAAATGCAGTAAAACCAAAAGCTATCAGGATAATATTCCTGAGTTTTGTCGCTTTAAGATAAAGGTATGATAGAATGACATAAAACGGAGTCACAATAAAATAACCCAATGGTTTAATTGTAAATATATAACCTGCTATCAGCAAAACAAAAACAGCAACTCTTTTGTAGTCTATCTCTGATGCTTCGTTGCTCTTGTCCACGTCAACCTGGCTTTTCTTCTTATCGGCCCTGTAGGCTTCTATCATCATAGCAACGGACAATAAAATTATTACAACTATGAGTATTCTTGGCAACATATAGCCTGCAGGCTGGAGTTTGAGCGTGTTGAAGTAAAACACTACTGCCAAAGCAATAGCAACCAGTGCTGCAATGAAATATTTGATTACACCTTTCATAAGAGCTATCACCTCTTATCATATTTTAATTTACAGGAGAGGTGCTGGGCCTCTCCTGTCCGTTTAAACCGCTATTATTTGTTAGCGTATTGATCTTTTACTTCATCCCATATAGCTTTAAAGGCTTCTTCCTGTTCTTTCAGATATTTCCCATATTCATCCCCAAGCTTCATGTCAACAGGAAGCGCCCTGTCAGCAGCAGCTTTTACGAATTCCGGGTTCTTGCTCATTTCTTCAAAAGCCTTGATGAGCTTATCCTTAACCTCTGCAGGAATTCCCTTTGGTGCGCTGTATCCTCTGGATGAACCGGAAACGACATTGTAACCTAATTCTTTAGCAGTTGGTACATCCGGAAGCATAGGATCCCTTTCTTCAGCAAAGATTGCAAGTGCCTTTAAATTGCCTGCTTCTATCTGAGGATATGTTATACCGAGATTGTTAAAGCTAGCGTCAACCTTATTGGCCATTGCAGCCTGCCATGATGGGCCGTCTCCATCGAAAGGCACCATCTGGAATTTAAAGTTTGACTGTTTTTCAAAAATAAGAGTTGTAAAGAAGTCGTCTCCGCCTATACCTGAGTTTCCAACAGTAATTTTTCCTGGATTTGCTTTTACGTCATCGAAAAATGATTTCGCGTCCTTATACTTACTGTCTTTTCCTACTACGATGACACCGGGGTCGGTAACCACATTTGCAATCGGCTCCAATTCATCAATTGAGTACTGGATTTCTGAGTTCATAATGTAATTGGTCATAAGCATCGGGGTATTTGTAATACTTAGGGTATATCCGTCATTCTTGGTGGATTTACATAACTGGTTCCACGCAATTGCCCCTGTAGCTCCGGGAATATACTGGTTAACAAAGCTCTGTCCCAAAGTTTTCTGGAGGAAAGGCTGTGTCAACTGTGCAAGAGTGTCACTGCCACCGCCGGCTTTAAATCCCTGAAGTACTGTTATAGGTTTTTCCGGATATTTGGTTTCAGCTTTTTTCTCTTCCCCTGATGGCTGTGCGCTGCTCTGGCTGCTGGTGCTCTGACTGCAGGCTGTCAATGCAAAAATAAGCACAAGCACCAAAAGCAACGATAAGGTTTTTTTGTAGGACTTCATTAAATTACCCCCTCTTTAATTTTTTGTGGTCATTTATTACTAAAGCAAGAGCTGTGCCAATTTAAAAATCCTGCGAATATGTCAGGCAGCATCTCAAGCTTTAACCCACCTGAAAAGTATACTGCTCACAAAGAAGTGACAGAAATAAAAATATGCTGCATTTCGCAACACATGTCTTTGCATTTCGCAA
This sequence comes from uncultured Clostridiaceae bacterium, assembly GCA_964619815.1. Lineage (GTDB taxonomy): Bacteria > Bacillota > Clostridia > Lutisporales > Lutisporaceae > BRH-c25. The sequence continues at coordinate 18,168 of CAZUGK010000072.1, forward strand.
CATGTGCTGTAAATTGCAACATAATCGTCTGAATTTTGACAATATATTAAATAGTTTATTTAATTTCATCATCCATTTCTTTCATTTTCCTCCATATCGTTGTCCTGTCAACCCCCAGCAGTATTGCGGCTTTTGACATATTGCCGCCGGCAGCATCCATGGCCGCTTTTATAAAGGCCGCTTCTGCTTCTTTAAGAGTCATACCGTTGTATCCATTGTCTGAGGAAGTCTTTGTGTCAATTTTCAGGTTCCCTAGGTCCTTAGCTCCGATATACCTGCCCTCTGCAAAAGCTACAGCTCTTTCTATAATTCCCTTAAGCTCTCTGATGTTGCCTTTGTACTCCATTCTGCAGAGCAGGTTTTTGGCTTCATCAGTCAAGTCTTCCACACTTTTCCCCATTTTGGGGGAATACTTTTCTATGAAAACCTTGGCAAGCAATAATATATCCTCTTTTCTTTCCCTGAGCGGTGGAACTGACAATGTCAGTATGTTGAGCCTGTAAAACAGATCCCTCCTGAATTTACCCGCTTCAACTTCTTCTTTGAGGTCTACGTTAGTTGAGGCTATTACCCGTATATCCACCGGAATCACTCTGTCATCCCCGATTCTCATAACCTCTTTTTCCTGAAGCACCCTCAAAAGTCTTGACTGTAAGTTAAGAGGCATGTCCCCTATCTCATCCAAAAAAATAGATCCGGTATGGGCTATTTCAAAAAGACCCATTTTCCCGCCTTTTCTTGCTCCTGTAAAAGCACCTTCAACATAGCCGAAAAGCTCGCTTTCCAGAAGATTCTCAGGTAAAGCTGCACAGTTGATTGCAACAAACGGACGGTTTGCTCTAGGGCTTGCATTGTGGATGCTGTGAGCAAAAAGCTCCTTGCCTGTCCCGGTTTCACCAAGAATCAGGACAGTGGTTGAATCCAGACTTGCATATTTCTCTGCTTTTACCACAGTATCCAGCATTATACTGCTCTTGAATATTATATCTTCAAAGTTGTATTTTGCTACGAGCCCCTTCTGGTATAGCTCTCTTCGTATCTTATGCTCAAGCTTCTGAATCTGGGTAACATCCTGATAAGTGGCTACGGCTCCTATAGCCTTATTGTCCACAATAACAGGAAAGGTACTGCAAGCAATAGCAGTATCCCCTACGCGAAGCAGTTCTCCCACCTGCGATTTGCATGTTCTTAAAACCTCAGGCAGCCTTGTATCCTGTAATACTTTATTAATAGGCTTTCCAACAGGCGATTCGCTTTTTTCGAAAATCTGCTCTGCCATTTTATTAAACAATGTAACCTTTCCATTATCATCGACCGATACAATCCCGTCGCTGATAAAGTCCATTATAATACTGAATCTTTTTGCTTTAGCCCTCTCATCCTTCCGTATCCTCATAGCTCTTATAGCTTCATCGATAGCAGACATAATTGCCTCTTTGCCGGATGTTATCAGGTGTCCATTGAGACCCATTTCCTTTACGGTTTTTATTCCTATAGTATCACCAACAAATTCCTTGACTCCTTTCGACGCCACCTGAAACACCTGACGAGGCGCTTCATCCCCATTTCTAAATATTACTTTATATAAATCCAGATCCAAAACCTCAGTCAAAGTCTCAATTCCAAATACAACATTCCCATAACCTACTATGCCGATAGGACCTTTGTAATGTATCAGATCCTTAAAGGCCCTCAGAATATCAAACGCAGTAACCTGTATTTCTACAACAGGTATGTCCACAGCCTGCTTTATAGCCTGAAATGTTCCACCACGGGTAATAATGACTTCAACACCTCTTTTTTCCGCTTCCTTTGCCAACTTTACCCCGTTGTATAAATTTCC
>CAZUGK010000073.1:0-19902 GCA_964619815.1 uncultured Clostridiaceae bacterium
ATCCCCCGCCTCGTTGAAACGCTCGGGTAGGTTTTTTGCAACTGTGCAAAAAACCCTCATTGAAATCTTGTTATAAGAACTTTTCAAAAAGCCGCGTTTGCGGCTCTTTTCTTTCTTTTCAGAATAATTAAAAATGTATCTGAAACTTGATTTAACAATTCCAATAAGTTAATATATTTAAAATAGTTTGACTATATCGGGATTATATTATATTATTTGTATAAGGGTAATAGAAATATAATGTACTATATGAATAGTGTTTTTAGTTGATATGCTGCAATTATTTTTGTTTTATTTTGTGAGTGAGAAATTCGAACTGTGCCGTGTTGAGTGATTCTAAGCGCAGGTTATCTCTACGGGGGTATACTGTATCTTAGTTTTTTTTGTACAATTTATCAAATTATGCGCTAATGCATAGAAACTTTATTGGGGGGTGATCAAGTCAGAATTCATATAAACTAACGTGACAACTCCAATGGGGAAGGCTAGGAGATTATTAGCTTTTAAAATGAGAAGGAGGAATAGTATGAAAAAGGCGTTATCCTTAACTTTATTAGTTGTTATGGTATTGTCCCTGGTACTTACAGGATGTGCTCCGAAGGAGCAGGCTGCAGCTGCTGGCGGGGAACAAGCCGCTGCTGGAGGCGATACAATAAAGATAGGTGTATTTGAACCTCTTACCGGTGCTAATGCCGGAGGCGGACAGTTGGAATTAGAAGGTATAAAGCTTGCCAACAAATTGTATCCGGAAGTACTTGGCAAAAAGGTTGAACTGGTTGTAGTTGACAATAAGTCAGACAAGGTTGAGGCAGCTACAGCTGCAGCAAGATTGATTGAAAAAGATAAGGTTTCCGCAATAATTGGAAGCTGGGGAAGCTCACTTTCAATGGCAGCCGGAGATGCCGTAAAGAATGCAAAGGTTCCGGCAATGGGCACATCCGCTACAAATCCTAACGTTACATTTGGTAACGAATTTTACTTCAGGGTTTGCTTCATAGATCCATTCCAGGGAACAGTAATGTCCAACTATGCTTTCAATAAGCTTGGCGCTAAGAAAGCAGCTATAATACAGGAAGTTTCAAGTGACTATGCAGTTGGCCTTGCAAAATTCTTCACAGACAACTTCAAGAAGCTTACAGACGATGAGAACAGTATAGTTGCAGTTGCTAACTACAATACAGGAGATCAGGACTTCACAGCACAGCTTACAAATATAAAGGCACAGAACCCTGACGTTATATTTGCTCCCGGTAACTTCACAGAGTCAGCTCTTGTTATAAAACAGGCAAGACAGCTTGGAATAAAGACTCCGATAATCGGTGGAGACGCTTGGGAAGCTCCTGAATTCATAGAAATCGGCGGAGAAGCTGTTAATGATGTTGTATTCTCAACATTCTTCGCATCAGAAAAGCCAATAACTCCAGAATCAACAAAGTTCATTGATGCTTACAAGGCTGACTATGCAGGAAAAGAACCGGCTGCAGTTACAGCACTCGGATATGATGCATACCTGATATTAATAAAGGCTATTGAAGCAGCAGGATCAGCTGATTCAGTAAAAATCCAGCAGGCATTGATTGCAACAAAAGACTTCCAGGGCGCAGCAGGTGTTGTAAACTTTGACGAAAATAGAAACGCTATAAAGAGTGCTGTTATTAAAACAGTTAAAGACGGAAAATTCACATTCATGGATGTAGTTGAGCCATAAATAAATCAACCTTCCCCATGTAAGTAATAATAAAGAGTATAGAAAAATGCATTTCCTCCCTTTAAGGGAGGAAGTGCGTTTTATGGCAAGAATTTAACTGATTTTGGATATATATGAAATTCTTATATAGCCGTGGCTTCGGTCACTAAATAGGCGGCGACAGCCGACACTTTTACTTAGGTGGTGTATATATGTCATTAGAAATGTTCCTGCAGCATTTGTCTAATGGTATATCCCTAGGAAGCCTTTATGCCTTGATTGCAATAGGCTACACAATGGTTTATGGTATTTTGAGGCTGATAAATTTCGCACACGGGGATATATTCATGATGGCAGTTTACTTTGCTTTCTTTGGAGTTTTGACTTTTGGAATGCAATGGTATGTGTCATTCATAGTTGCAATAGCTCTGACGGGAGTACTGGGTATTACTGTTGAGGCACTTGCTTATAAGCCAATAAGGGAAGCTCCACGTATTTCAATACTTATTTCATCAATAGGTGCTTCATACTTGTTGGAGAATCTGGCTATCGTAATATTCGGCGGCAGGCCAAAGACGTTTCCTCAGATACCTATGTTTACTGATATGGTGCAGATAGGAAATGTGCATATTCAAAAGTTATCATTTATGATTCCTATTGTTACAGTTATTCTTCTATTTATACTTATGTATTTGGTTAACAAGACAAAAAGTGGTATGGCAATGAGAGCAGTATCCAAGGATATGGAAACTGCAAGAATAATGGGTATAGATGTAAATAAGACGATATCCTTCACTTTTGGACTCGGTTCTTTACTGGCAGCTGTGGGAGGTATAATGTGGGGTCTTAAATTCCCGAGCATATTGCCTCTTATGGGTGTAATGCCAGGAATCAAATGCTTTATAGCGGCTGTAATCGGCGGTATTGGAAACACTATGGGTGCGGTAATTGGCGGATTTATACTTGGAATAGGCGAGATTATGCTTGTTGCATTTCTTCCGGAGCTTTCCGGTTACAGAGACGCCTTCAGCTTTATACTGCTTATATTGGTACTCCTTTTCAAGCCTACCGGCTTAATGGGAGAAAAAATATCGGAGAAGGTGTAATATGAAGAAGAGAAATACGATTTTAACATTATCCGCCATAGCAATATTAATATTAGCCCTGATTACTGCCAATAACACTTTAGACTCATATATCCTGAGAATACTGAATCTTTGCGCTATCTATACAGTATTGGGACTCAGCATGAACCTGATAAATGGCTTTACCGGACTGTTTTCTTTGGGTCATGCAGGTTTTATGGCTATAGGTGCTTATGTAACAGCATTGTTCACCATGCCTACCGCCACAAAGCAAATGAACTTTTTTATGACACCGCTGGTTTCACCTCTTGATAAGATTGTATGGCCTTTTCTGCCATCGCTTTTATTAGCCGGTTTGCTTTCTGCATTTATAGCATTCCTTATTGGAGCTCCTGTGCTGAGACTCAAAGGAGACTATCTTGCAATATCAACACTGGGCTTTGGTGAAATTATCAGAGTTGTGTTCACAAACACGCAGAGCCTTACAAACGGAGCATTGGGACTTAAGAGCATACCCCTGACTACTAATCTTTGGTGGAGCTTCGGAACAGTTATAGTTACGGTTTTTGTTCTGGCTTCCCTTATAAACAGTAGCTATGGAAGAGCCTTCAAGGCAATAAGAGAGGACGAAATTGCCGCAGAGAGTATGGGTATATACCTGTTCAAGCATAAGGTAATGTCCTTTGCTATAGGAGCATTTTTTGCCGGTATAGGCGGAGGCTTGCTTGGTAACCTCATCGGTGCTATTGACCCGTTGATGTTCAGGTTTACTACCACATACAACATACTTTTGATAATAGTTTTGGGAGGAATGGGAAGCATCACCGGAACAGTAATCTCAGCTTTTATAATTACTGCTGCACAAGAAGTCCTGAGATTCCTGGATGAGGCTTTGATTCCCGGAATACCAGCTCTCCCAGGACTCAGAATGGTTGTATTCTCTATGCTTCTTATGGTGGTTGTATTGTTCTTCAGAGATGGCCTCATGGGGACAAGGGAATTCAGCTGGGATAAACTATTGGGGAGATTCTCGAAAAAACCTCTTTCCAAAGGAGGTAATGAATAATGAATTTATTGAGAGCAGAAAATATAACAATGCAATTTGGAGGTTTGACAGCAGTTAAGGAATTCAGATTAGAGCTGAATAAGGGTGAAATCGGACCAAACGGTGCCGGTAAGACAACTGCCTTTAACATGATTACCGGTGTTTACACTCCAACCAAGGGAAAGATAATATTAAACAAAAAAAGTGTTGCTGATGGGAAAGAAGTATATAATGAGAAGGATATTACAGGTCTCAGGCCTGACCAGATAACGGGATTAGGTATTGCCAGGACATTTCAGAATATAAGGCTTTTTAAAGATCTGAGTGTTCTTGACAATGTGCTTATAGCAAATCATCTTCGTATCAAATCCAATATCTTTGAAGCGATACTTAAGCTTCCAAGATATAGGAAAGAGGAAAAACAGATGATTGAAAAATCAATGTTCCTCTTGGAAAAGGTCGGGTTGGCAGACCATAAGGATGAAAAATCCAGCTCGCTTCCCTATGGGCAGCAAAGAAGGCTTGAAATTGCGAGAGCCCTTGCAACTGATCCGCAAATACTTCTTCTGGATGAACCGGCGGCAGGTATGAATCCTAAAGAGAGTGACGACTTAACTGTTTTCATAAAAAAGATCAGAGATGAATTTGACCTGACGGTATTCCTGATAGAGCATCATATGCAGGTTGTAATGGGCATATCAAACAGGATTTATGTTCTGGACTATGGAATCACAATTGCAAAAGGAAACCCCTATGAGATCCAGAATAACCAAAGAGTAATAGAAGCGTATCTGGGGGTGGATGAAGATGCTTAATATTGACAATCTGGTTGTTGCTTACGGCGGTATCGAGGCTTTAAAGGGTATAAGCCTTGAAGTCGAGGAAGGAAAGATAGTATCACTCATAGGCGCAAATGGCGCAGGCAAGAGTACAACGCTGAGGTCCATAATGGGACTTGTCAAACCCAAACACGGCAAAATAACATATATGGACAAGAACCTCCTCGAAACGAAGACACAGGACATGGTAAAGCATGGTATAACTTTGGTGCCTGAGGGAAGAAGAGTATTTTCAAACCTTTCAGTACTTGAAAACCTTAAAATCGGAGCTTTTGCAAGAAACGATGAAAAAGGAATAAAGGATGATATGGAATGGATATACAGTCTATTCCCAAGATTGAAGGAGCGTACCTGGCAGCTGGCAGGCACTCTATCCGGAGGTGAGCAGCAGATGCTTGCTGTCGGAAGGGCACTGATGTCCAGACCTAAGCTTATGATGATGGATGAGCCGTCATTGGGACTCGCTCCCCTTGTAGTAAAGGATATATTCAGCATCATAAAGGAAGTAAATAAAAAGGGAGTTACAATTCTCCTTATAGAGCAGAATGCTAATGCTGCCTTACGTATTGCTGATACTGCCTTTGTTATGGAGACAGGGCGCATCACTATGAAGGGAACAGGTGCAGAGCTGCTTGCGAACCCTGATATCAAGAAAGCATATCTTGGAGACACAGCTCATTAAAAGAAACAAAAGGCCAGGTTAAATGACCCGGTCTTTATACTTATATTGGTGTAAATTTATTACAGAATTGTTACTTGACTTCCTGAGAGCACTTTATTATAATAATCACGAAACAAAGAAAGGTAAGGTATTGAAAACATGAGGATAGCATTCTAATTTGGAACAGCTGAATAACTAAAATAGCACACCCTTAGACCAAGGGCTGTTGTGCTGTTTATTTGGTTCCGGTTAGGATACGCATTCTTATGCATATAGTATTTGAATAACTGTATGATTATCTGCCGTGATTAGCTTTTGCTTTCACAGGCGGATTCTGTATAGCTATGTATCCTCTCCGGAAAAATAGGAGGGGTTTTTTTATGCTTATGCTGGAAATCAACAATCTTAAAAAATACTATGGTGACAGGCTTATACTGGAAATAAAGGACTTTAAGGCTTACTGCGGAGAAAGGATTGGTATAGTGGGAGCAAATGGTGCCGGCAAGACAACGCTCCTCGATATAATTGCAGGCAGAAATATGCCTGATGCAGGCAGTGTGAAGCAATATGGGGAGATATCCTATATAACACAGCTTGATACAGAGGTAAATGCAGAGATAGATAACAGAATAGCAAGGGAGTTTGGCCTCGGATTTGAAAGGCTGGAAACTGCAAGCGGGGGAGAAAAGACAAGGTTTAAGATTGCAAGCTCTCTTTCGGAAAACAGCAGCATCCTGCTTGCTGATGAACCAACTTCAAACCTGGATATACAAGGGATAGAGCTGTTGGAAGAAAAGCTTTCAGCCTTTAAAGGGCTTATGCTCATAGTATCCCATGACAGGGAGCTTTTAGATAAGCTGTGCAGCCGGATAATCGAGATAGAAGGAGGAGGGCTGAAGCAATACAGCGGCAGCTATTCACAGTACAGGGTGCAGAAGGACATGGAGCTTGAACGGGCCCAATTCGAATATGAACAGTATATTGCAAACAAAAAAGCACTTGAAGAAGCAATAGCTGAAAAGAAAGACCGGGTGGGTTCCATGAGAAAGGCACCATCCCGTATGGGGAATTCGGAGGCAAGGCTTCACAAAATGGGGAATCAGAAAGCCAAAGCCAACCTCGACAGGGCGATTAAGACTATGGAAACGCGGATAAGCAAGCTTGATGTAAAGGAAAAGCCAGAAGAGCAGCAGTATGCGAAAATTGACATCCAGGACTCTGAGAAACCTGTAAGCAGAGTGCTGATTTCAGGAGAAAACATAACAAAGGGATTTGGTCCAAAGCAGCTGTTCAGGGGGGCGGAGTTTGAAGTGCTGAATGGCTCCAAGACTGCGCTTATAGGAGGGAATGGCACAGGCAAATCTACGCTCCTGAGGATGATAATTGAAGGAAATGATTCAGTAAGGCTTGCCAATGGAGTAAGGTTGGGGTACTTCAGCCAGGGTACCGATATACTGGATGATGACTCTACCATACTGGAAAATGTAATGAAGGAAAGTGTATACCGTGAGCATTTTGCAAGGACGATGCTTGCGAGGCTGCTTTTTAGAAGGGATGATGTGTATAAGAAGGCAGGACAGCTAAGTGGAGGGGAGAGGGTGAGAACCTGCTTTGCAAAGATATTCTGCTCTGATGCCAATGTAATAGTTCTTGATGAGCCGACCAACTATCTTGATATATATTCCATGGAGGCAGTGGAAAACGCCTTGAAGCTTTATGAAGGAACTCTTTTCTTTGTATCTCATGACAGAAAGCTTATCAGCAGCATTGCGGACAGGATAATACTTATTGAAGACTGCAAGCTCAATACCTTTGACGGCAGCTATGCAAAGTATGATGAGTTCAACAAGCGCGCGGCGTCCGTAGAAGCTTTTGACAGCCAGAAACAGAGGCTTATTCTTGAGACAAGGCTTTCAGAAGTGCTTGGAAGGCTCTCCATGCCCGGTAAAGGTGATAATGTAGAACTGCTGGATATGGAATATAAAAAGCTGCTTGCTGAAATAAGACAGCTTAAAGCTAAGCTATAAAAAAGTAATACGGATTGGGAGGCAGTCCGTGAAGCTGCTAAAATTTAATATGGAAAAGGGCTTATTTATGGAATATAATTGTATTTAGATGATATGTGCCTCTTAATAGTGAGAACTTCTAATCCTGCAGAGGCACAACATCAATATTGAACGCACATAAGCATTCATAATGGGTAAGGTGCGAATTCAATAACAACCAAGGAAACATTTCCGCGAAATTTGAATGAATAATTAAAATGTTTTTCGCGAAATGATTAGAAGTGCATTTTTGACACTTGAGCAAAGGAAATATGTTGTGTCAAAAAGCACTATTTGGGGGTAGTAGCTTGGATGTAGTAATTGCGCTTGTAGGTGTTTTTATATTTCTTATGCTTAGTGTTTACAAGGGGATAGATATTTATTATCCCCTTTTTGTTGGGCTTGTAATATTCATAATAATTGCGTACAAAAGGGGCTTTAAGCTGAAAGAGCTTATGAGCATGGTTCTAAAAGGCTCCAGGAAGTCGTTGGTTATAATCTGCATAATGCTGCTTATTGGTGCTATTACCGGTGTGTGGAGAGCATCGGGTACAGTTGCATATGTGGTATACTACGGCATAGAGCTTATGAATCCAAGTTATTTTATATTATACGCCTTTGTGCTGTGCAGTATTGTGTCCTTTATCCTGGGGACATCCTTTGGGACTGTTGGTACTATTGGAATGATTCTGATGGTAATGGCCAAGGGCGGAGGGATGAACATCAATATTGCAGCCGGAGCAATAATTGCCGGAGCATATTTCGGCGACAGGTGTTCCCCCATGTCTTCCAGTGCCAATCTGGTAGCTACCATTACTGAGACTGACCTATACATAAACATTAAAAATATGTTCAGTACCTCTGTGATACCTTTTGCAGCAAGTATCATTATTTACGGAATATTATCCTTTCAAAACCCTCTGAACCTTGGGGAGAGCCGGATAGGCACTGCGATTATGGAGACCTTTAACCTGAACTGGGTAGTAATATTGCCGGCTTTAATAATATTGGCATTTGCCGCTTTCCGGGTGGATGTAAAGCTTTCCATGCTGGTGAGCATCATAAGTGGAGCAATTATTGCTTTTTTGATACAAAAGGAGTCAATAACTGACATATTAAGATATATTTTTATGGGCTACAGTATGGATGAGAACAGCATTTTAGGAAGCATAATAATGGGAGGCGGTATTGCTTCAATGCTTCCGGTTACACTGATCATACTTATATCCTTTGCGTTATCGGGGGTGTTTGAAGGAACCTCCATGCTCAAATATGTTGAACAATGGATATTCAGGCTGGGAGGGAAAACAGGAGTATTTGCGACTATGATCGTAACCAGCGTAATGACCGGGTCTTTTGGCTGCAGCCAGGTTCTTGCTGTTATGCTGGCATATCAATTGGTAAAGAATATGTATGATTCCGCAGGCATAGACAAATATGAGCTTGCGGTGGATATTGAAAATACGGCAATAGTAATATCGGCATTGGTTCCGTGGAATATTGCAGGAGCCGTGCCTGCAGCTGCACTGACTGCAGACAGCAGCTATGCGGTATACGCATTTTATTTATACTTGCTGCCGTTAATAAACCTGATCATAAAAAAATTCAAGCCTAAAAATATACACAGAACAATTTGAAGTAAATAAGAAGAATTGGAGAATGTATTTTGGATATTATAATTAACGCATTGCAAAGCGTATTAAGCATAGTAGTAATGATTGCTTTGGGATATTACCTTACCCGCAGGGGTTTATTTGATGAAGGTACGTCAACGCTTTTCAGCCGGTTGGTTCTTGAGGTGTCACTTCCGGCTATGATGGTTTCAAATCTGCTTACGGTTTTTGACCGGGAAAAGCTATACAGTGCGGGTAAAGGATTAATCATACCGTTTGCTTCTATGATCATATGCTATACAGCTGCAATGGCAATTGCAAAGTTAATAAAGGTTAGGCCTGAGAGAAGGGGTGTTTTTCAGGCGATGTTCTTCGCCTCCAATACTATATTCATCGGAATGCCTGTGAACCTGGCACTTTTCGGTGAGAAAAGCGTACCCTATGTCTTGTTTTACTATGCGGCAAATACAACACTTTTCTGGACTATCGGAGTATATGGAATCAGCAGGGACAAGAAAGGGAATAAAGACACGGTATTCAGCATGAATACCGTGAAGCGCATATTATCTCCTCCTTTTTTGGGGCTCCTGACCGGACTGTTGTTGGTAATACTGGGAATCAAGCTTCCGGGATTTGTTATGGATAGCTTGAAATACATAGGCAGCCTGACGACTCCCTTGTCGCTGATTTTCATAGGGATTACCTTCAGCAACATTGGGTTCAAAGACATTAAGTTCGATAAGGATATGATTGCTTTGCTCTTTGGAAGGTTTGTATTCTCTCCACTTGTAGTTTATGCTTTGTCATTCGTTATCACGGTTCCGAGCCTGATGGTAAAGGTGTTCATAATACAATCGTCTATGCCGGTTATAGCACAGGCGGCTTTGACTGCCAAAGCCTTTGACGCCGATTACCAATATGCTACTGTCATGGTCACTATTACTACAATATTGAGCGTACTGCTCATACCTGTGTATATGGTGTTGATGAGCGGAATATAGATAATATAAAAACAGGGCTGAAAACTATAGCCTTGGAATACAAAAGACAGCTTAAGTTTAGAAATCATAACTGAAGTAAATTAAAAAAGAAAGGTTGATTTCATTGATTAACAGAGTGAGGCTAGTAAGTATTTGCATTCTTATTATTGCATTGCTTACATCAGCAGTTGCCGGCTGCTCCATAAGACAGCCTGAAGCCCGGACGTCGCCTGTACCTGCAAATGTGCCTGTTCAGACGGAGAAGGGGACGGATATAAACCAATATATAATAAATGCGGTGCTTGACCCGGTTAACATGGTGCTTTCCGCAGAACAGCAGGTAACATATGTCAATAATGAAAGCGTGGAGCTTGCGGAGTTATATTTCCACGTATATACCAATGCATTCAAAAAGAAAGAAACAGCTCCATTCCTGTTTGATGACTTCTCCAGGGCTTATTCAAGGGGTTTTAAGCCTGGATATTCAGAATTTACTTCAATCGAGTTTTCGGATGGGCAGACAAGGAAAGCTCTTAAGTACAGCCTGCAGGGTGAAGGAGAAACAATACTGAAGGTTGAGCTCCCGGAGCCTTTGCAGCCCCAAAAAAGCGTAACCCTCGAGCTTAAGTACAAGGTTATAATTCCCCCTGCCGGAGAAAGGTTTGGCTATGGAGAAGACAATATAAACATGGGGAACTGGTATCCGGTAGCGGCTGTATATGATGAGGACGGGTGGAATCTGGACAAATATTACTCCATAGGAGACCCGTTTTACAGCGATACTTCAAACTATACTGTAAATATAAAAGCGCCTAAGGAATACACCATAGCAGCATCTGGCCCTTTAGCAGAAGAAAAGGCTGAAGGTGAGTATAAGAACTGGAGGTTCACTGCAGGCAATATGAGGGATTTTGCCTTTATAGCCAGCGATAAGTTCCAGGTGGCTGAAGAAAAAATAGGAGACACACTGGTAAAGTCCTATTATTATAAGGGTCATGAGAAGAAGGGAAAAGAAGCTCTGGAGTATGGGAAGCGGTCCATCGAAATATTCAGCAGCAGCTTCGGAAAGTACCCTTATCCGGCTTACTCAGTGGTGGAAACTGAATTTCCAAGCGGTATGGAGTATCCGGGGCTGGTATATATAAATAACAGATATTATGACAATGACTATAGCGGCGATAATCTCCTATATACCACAGTCCATGAGACAGCGCACCAATGGTGGTACGGAGTGGTAGGAAACGACCAGATAGATGAAGCATGGCTGGATGAAGGCTTTGCAACTTACTCGGAAGGCGTTTTCACAGAGATGGAATTTGGTAAGGGTAACGGTGATCTTTACTATGAGTACCTGGAAGAAAGTGCTAAAGGAGATATCGAGACCAGGGCTTATGATGGGGTGATACTTAAGCCCTTGAGCAGCTACGAAAACTGGAACGATTATGGTCCGGCAGTTTATACCGGAGGAGCTGTACTCCTTAATGAAATCCGAAGACAGGTCGGCGATAAGGATTTCTTCGGAATACTTCAGGCATATTATAAGGAGTATGCTTTCAAGAATGCAACTACCGAGGATTTTCTAAAGGTTTGCGAGCAAGTAAGCGGTAAGGAATTTGATGATCTCTTCAATAAGCATCTAAGCAGCGTAAAATAAATTGCCGTATAAAATCTGGTGAAAAGTTGGCAGATATATGGTAATGTATTGATAATGATATGCTGATTGGAGGGATAATAATGTATGTTTCTAACCGGATGACCCCTAACCCAGTAACTGTATCTCCCAGGACTTCTGCAAGAAGGGCTCTGGACATAATGCAGGAGAAGGGCTTTTCCAACCTGCCTGTAGTTGACAATGAGATCCTGGTTGGAGTAATAGCCAAGGAGGACATAATCTCCCAGTACTTCTGCGGTGAAAAAGGCTGCAGCTTCCTCGAGGATACCCTGGTCGAAGACCTGATGAACAGACAATTTGTTATCATTAACAGAAACGACTACCTGGAAAAGGCTATCTATTTACTAAAGGAAAAGGATATTAATGCATTGCCTGTAGTTGACAATGACGGAAAAATGGTAGGAATAATAACAAGGTCTGATTTGTTTGAAGCCTTTGCTGATACTATGGGTTTGGATAACTCAGGAACAAGATTATACATTATACTTCCTGATTTCATCGGACAAATGGCTAAAATAGCGAATATAGTAAAACAGCATAATATATCCATAGACGCAATGAGCCTGTTTGATTCAAAGGTTGTCAAGGCAAAGCAGATGGTCATGAAAGTAGATACAAAGGATGCCAGGCTTCTGGTAGATGCTTTGACCCATGCAGGTATAGATGTAAGGGATGTCAGCAATTATTAACCGGTTACAGTAAAAATTAAAGGAAGAAGCAGAGACTCAATTTCTGTTTCTTCCTTTTGTTAAAATGCTTCGATAGAAGCCTTTCTTATAATGCATAGGAAAGTATAAATTTCCTTAGTGTAAGACTTTCCGTTAAGTGCATTTCAAGAAAGGCTTCCTTGGTCGTTAAAATGCTTCGATAGAAGCCTTTCTTATTATTGCGCCAGGTCAAGCCTGTCAGACATTACCTGAATGATTGCCCTGTTGGTGTCAATCATACCCGGATTGCATACATACCCCATATTCTGAATGATTTTTTTAAAGTCCGAAGCGAGAATGCCGTCTGTAGTATTTATGGTGGTTCCACCTATAGCAAGAAGTGCCGCTTCAACCGCCCAACCGGCAGACAGTGACAGCTTGTAAGCACAGCCCTCCTTGCCGCCGTCGCATATCATACCTGCAATAGTTCCTACCATATTTATCATTGTGCCGAGTATATCCGGAGCGGTGCCGCCAAGAAGGTACGTTACGCCGGCGCTTGCCCCGATTCCGGCAGCAACTCCGCAGCCGCACATTGCAGAAAGAGTTCCGGTATAGGATTTGATGTAGAAGGTGATCAGATTGCTTAATGCCAGGGCTCTCAAAAGCTTTTCACGGGAAGCGCCTAATTTTTCTGCTGCAGCAAAAACAGTCAGGAATACAGTAATACCATGGTTCCCGCTGCCTGCACTGCTCATTGCAGCGCGCTTGCTTCCTGCCATTCGGGCCTCTGATGCAGCGGAGCAAAGCAGCTTTGCCCTGTACATCATGTCATCCGACATCATACCGTCAGCAACAAGCTGTTCCATCCTTCTGCCTATTCCGCCGGTCATAGCCAGCCCTTCCTTAGCCAAAGCAAGGTTCAGGACAATACCCTCTTCCAGAAATTCAATTTCCCCCAGAGGGACTGTTCCGCTGAAGCGGATAAAATCTTCAAGTCCGTAGCCTTGTATGGCTTTTGCTTCACTGCCGCGGTCTTCGCTTTGCCAGTCGCAATTGAAGGGCTTTTGACCATCATCTACAGCTATGATATTAATGTGCCTATCCTTTGTAATAACCCTGACCTTTTCGCTTTCAGTCTGAAGGATGGTTTCTACATACAGTCCGCAACAGTCATCCTTGACACGCACCTGTACTTTCCCTGAACTGACAAGCTCTCTTGCTCGTTCAAGCTGTTTTGCGCTGATTTCCTCGATAACCTGCAGGCCTTTCTCCGGGTTGCCTGCTGTCAGACCCAAGGCACCTGCCATTTCCAGGCCCCTCTCCTTTATACCGGGTATGCCGACGCGCACACCATTTTTATAAAGTCCGGGGTCTACATATATCTCCAGCTTTACTATCTTTCCTTGTGCTTTCCGCCTTGCTGTTGCTGTTGAATAAGCTACTGCTACCGGCTCGGTACAGCCCGTAGCCGGAACGATTTCCTTTTTTAATATGTCCAAGAGTACGGCATCATGTTTATTCAAATCACATTTCCTCCTCCGGTTTACTTATCTGCCTTATATAAAGCAATTATTGTGCCAAGGCCGAAAACGTACGATTTCCATGATTTCTGCAAACTCAAAATCTCACATTTAAGATTTTTTTTCATAAAAAAACGCCAGAGTTGGCGTTTATTGGCTTACATAATCAAATCTCAGTTTTGAGATATGTCTCGTAATTGAGATTTATATCCAGGTTCTTGAGCTTTCTGTACAGGGTAGCCCTGCTGATGCTCAAATCCTTGCATACCTGCATTGCAATATCTTCTTTGGCGTTTAGAAAAGCGTACTTTTTAATGCTGCTTTCCAATATCTCCTTTTCATAAGCTTGTAATGCAGTGTCAAGAGTCTTGGTGGTGAGGCCGGCAGCCATACCGCTCCTGTCCTGATTCAGCCTCAGACGTTTTTCAATGAATTCCATGCTGAGGGTCTTCCCGGTTTCAAAGTTCACGGCATATTCTATTACGCTTTGCAGCTCACGCACATTGCCTGGCCACTGGTATGTCAGAAAGAGGTTGATAACCTCCTCCGATATATCCTTCAAGTTTTTGTTGAGCATGCTTGCATAATGCTGCATGAAATGCCCTGCAAGAAAGATAATATCATCCTTTCTTTCTCTTAGAGGCGGAATATGAATCGGTATTACATTAAGCCTGTAATACAGGTCCTTTCTGAACAGGCCGTCCTTTATGCCTTGCAGCAGGTCGGTATTTGTAGCTGCAACAATTCTTACATTAACCTTATGTATCTTGTTGCTTCCCAAACGGCATATTTCCTTTTCCTGAATGGCACGAAGCAGCTTTACCTGCATATGGTACGGCATTTCGCTGATTTCATCCAAAAAAACAGTTCCATTGTCAGCTACCTCGAACTTGCCGATTTTATTGGCATAAGCTCCCGTAAAAGCTCCTTTATCATATCCGAACAGCTCGCTTTCCAAAAGCTCATCAGGTATAGCCCCGCAATTTATAGGTACAAATGCATGCTCCGCTCTTTCGCTGTGGTTGTGAATAGCATGGGCAAACAGTTCCTTCCCGGTTCCGCTTTCTCCGTATATCATCACATTGGACTCTGTCAGAGCTGCCTTTTCTGCCAGCCTTTTAACCTCGAGAAAATTTTCAGAAATGCCCAGGATGTTATCAAACCGCAGCTTCAGCTGATCTCTGGCAACGGATTGTATTATCTGCTTTCGCAGCTTATTGATATTCTGCAGTGTCAGAATGATTTCGCTGGATTCATTGCTGGTTTTGAGATAGGAGATGGAGGCCAGCAGCGAATATTTTTCCCCGTGGTACTCAACTGCTATTTCACATGGGTCAGGGTACTCCTTACCCGCCTTCTCCTGCAATATGGCATTTCTCCAGATTTCCTTCACAAAGGCATCATCGTGTTTTATTCCAATTTCACTGAGAATCCTTACCAATGCCTTATTCTTATAGAATACATCCCCATTTTTATTGTAAAGCACAATACCTGCGCTGATGGTGTCCAGGGCGCAAACCAGCCTGCTGCTCAGGAGCTTTTTTTCCATATTTATCTGATGCTCGGAATACTTCGCTTCCAACAGGTCCGACATTTTCTCAAGAAAATTGATGAATACCGGCTCATTGCTGCTGATGCGGCATTTCTGCTCCTCGTCAAAAGCAATTACACCTATGACTCCTACTGTTGTATTGCCCTGTTGTATTGGAACACATATTTCCGCTTTTTCTGCACAGGTTGAAGACCTGGGGCATACCTTGCAAATGGAGTCTTTCTTTCCGTGATCTATAATGACCTGAGGTTCTCCGGTACGCAAACAATGATCAAATGCCGAGTTCTGTTCAATTTTCTCACCAATCAGGGCTTTGTATCTCCCTGTTCCTGAAATACGCTCCATTTCGGAATTCATAATGGTAACATCTATCCTCAGTACGGCTTCAATGGCTTCTGCCACTCTTTGGGATAAATCGTAGTATTGCTTCAGGCTTTCAGCATCAAAGTCCACAAAACCACCCCCGTTTCATTACAGTACGAACTGATTCCCATATTTTAAGAATACAGTATTTTTTGATTTATGTACACAACGGTTTCAAGCAGAAATATTTATGAAATTAGAATGCTTGTGCTCTTGCAGTTTGCAAATATGATACTATTAATAGTAGAGGCAGCGGAAGGGTAAAGGAGGATAATATGGAGAAAGCATACAGGATACTGGTTATAAATCCGGGATCAACATCAACCAAAATAGCTGTATATAACAATGAGGAAGAAGTATTTACAAGGGTTATTTCCCATTCTGCAGATCAAATCAAAAAGTTCAGCAGGATATATGAGCAATACGATTTCAGAAAGGATATTATACTGCAAACACTTAAGGAGGAGGGCATCCAGCTTACAAGTCTGAATGCTGTGGTAGGCCGGGGCGGAAACATGAAGCCGGTCATTGGCGGTACCTATAAGGTTAACCGGCAAATGCTGGAGGATTTGAGGGTTGGAGTTATGGGGCAGCATCCATCCAATCTTGCAGGGATAATAGCAGACGAAATAGCAAATATGCTTGGACTTACGGCTTATGTAGTGGACCCTGTTGTGGTTGATGAGATGGAGGATATTGCAAGAATATCAGGTATGCCTGAAATACAGAGGAAAGCAAAGGATCATCCTTTGAACCAGAAGGCAGCTGCCAGGCGTGCGGCTGCAGAAATGGGCGGAGAATACCATCAGTTCAATTTCCTGGTTGCCCACCTGGGCGGCGGCATATCCCTGGGAATACATAGAAAAGGCAGAATTGTGGACGTGAACAATGTGTTGGACGGAGACGGTCCATTCTCTCCTGAAAGATCCGGAGGCTTGCCGGTAGGTGCTTTGGTGGATATGTGCTTTTCAGGGAAATATACAAAGGACGAGATAATGAAGAAAATAGTAGGAAGCGGCGGCCTTACGGCATACCTGGGAACCAACGACGGAAGAGAAGTGCAAAGAAGGATAAAAAGCGGCGATGCGTATGCAAAGCTTATCTACCAAGCCATGGCATACCAGATATCCAAAGAAATCGGTGCAGGCGCCACAGTATTAAGAGGAGAGGTGGATGCTATAGTACTGACCGGAGGACTGGTCTATGACGGAGAGTTTGTCAACTGGATCAAGGAAAGTGTTGAGTTTATAGCACCCGTGAAGGTGTATCCGGGAGAATTTGAAATGACAGCGCTTGCCCAGGGCGTTTTAAGAGTGCTCCGGGGGCAGGAGGAGGCAAAAATATATGAATAAGTACCGGTGATTGCATTTACATCAGACGATATATTGCAGCCTTGCGGATTCTGCATAAACCGGCAGGGCTTTTTTGAAGTAAAAATATTATTGTAAAAGTCTTAATAAGCATAAGACTTTTTTTTATTGCATCCGTAATATATTATAGAAAATGGATTGGAGGGACCAAAATGATAAAGAAAAAGGTGGGCAGCATAACTCTGGCTGTGGGACTCATCACTGTAGGAGTATTGCTGTTTGCACAAAATTTTACGGATATACCTGTAAAGGACATATATAAATACTGGCCGGTGCTTCTCATTGGACTTGGCTTGGAAATGGTGCTTTATATGGTGCTGTACGGAAGGAACAATACTGAGGTTAAGCTTAGTGTAGACGGTTTGTGTATAGTCTTCATAATAATTCTTGGGCTGATATCAAATGGCGTTAGATTAATGAACATAGATGCGCCGGGACGCATGTTTTTTGGATTTCACGGAAATTCAATAATTGATGGTGCCAGGTATAAGACACAAATTACAGAGACATATAACAAGGATAATATTTCGAGCGGCTTCAACCTGAAAGAGCTTAAGGTAACCAATGATTTCGGGGACATTAAGCTGCTTCCTACCGATGCAAAAAATATAAGGATAGAGGCAGAGGTTAATGTAAAATGCAATGATGAGGCCAAGGCAAGGGAATATGCCAAGGATGCAGTTGAAATAAAAGAGGGAGACATCACTGAGATCTCACCAAAAAGCCCGGTCAACTGGAATAAGGATGATTACTCCAAGGCTCAGATTGATTTTGTAATATATGTACCGAAGCAGGTAAACGTAAATACTGCCGCAAGCTTTGGAGATATTGATGCAGAAGGTATAAATGGAAAATGCATATTGGAAAACAAAAACGGTGAAATAACAGCTGCAGATATAGCAGGTGATGTAGATATCGACAATTCCTTCGGCGATATTGAGGTAGGAAATATAGAAGGCAAGGCTGACATAACCAACAAAAATGGAGCGATATCAGTAAGCAAAATTTCCGGCTCCGCAGTACTCGAAAGCCACTTCGGAGATATTGAAGCAGTTAATATCGGCGGAGATTTGAAAATATCCAATAACAATGGAAGGATAGTTGCAAGCGATGTAAAAGGCAAGGCTGATTTGGTCAATGCCTTTGGAGATATTAATTTGGACAGGATAAACGGCGGTGTAACAGTAGAGAATAAAAACGGAATGATAGAAGCTGAACAAATAACAGGCGATGCGCAGATAAAAAATTCCTTTGGAGGTATATATTTCAGATCGGAAAGTGTAAATAACGGTGATATATATGCCAAGACAAAGTTTGGAAGCATCGACTGCGAAAAGCCCCTTCAGCTTAACAAGGAAGGCCAGGATACGGTAGCCCAGGGCAAACTGGGCTCGGGACAGTACAAGATAGAGCTTATAACCAATAATGGAGATATTGAAATAGAATAAAGACTCAAAATTGAGTCTTTATTCTTCTGTTTCGATATGATAAATTGTTCATATACTATATAAAAATTATTAATTTCATAATTTCGGAGGATCTATGTACGACGATATAAAAGCTGTAATATTTGATGTTGACGGGACACTTATAGATTCCATGTGGATATGGAGGCAGGTGGACATCGATTTTCTCGGCAAAAGAGGAATCCCTCTTCCGGATAAGCTGCAGGCTGAAGTAGAGGGAATGAGCTATACGGAAACTGCCATATACTTTAAAGCCAGGTTTGACCTTCCTGAATCCCTGGAGGAGATAAAGGAAGAATGGCGTGTTATGGCTGAGGATCATTATAAGAGGCATATACAGCTGAAAAGCGGAGCCAAGGAGCTCTTGAAGCTGCTCTATGACAAAGGGATTAAAATCGGCATAGCAACCAGCAACTCACGGGAGCTGGTGGATTACATGCTTGAGAATCACGGCATAAGCCAATATTTTTCCAATATCAGAACCTCCTGCGAGGTTGACAAGGGAAAGCCGCATCCTGATGTGTATCTTAAAGTGGCCGAGGATATGGGTATAGAACCCCGTTGCTGCCTTGTCTTTGAGGATACCGTCTCAGGTGTTATGGCTGCCAAAGCAGCCGGCATGAGAGCATTCGCCATGGCTGACGAGGTTTCTGCCGAGTCAAAGGATAAACTGATAGAGATGACCGAAGGATATATTCATAGCTTTGATGAAGTAATGAAATACTTTAAATAAAAGAACAATTATTTGTTCTTTTTTTATGGGGTTTTGAAGTACACGGCGGAACTGCTTCGTATTAATACATAAACGAGTGTAAAAGGAAGTGATGGGTTGAGAGATGAAGAACTGGTTTCATATATAATAAAGGGAAAAACTGAATTATTTTCGGTAATAATAGACAGGTACCAGTCCAAGGTGTTTTCAACCGTCTACAACTACACTCATGATCACGAGGAAGCGAGGGATCTTACACAGGAGATTTTCATAAAGCTCTACAACAACCTGCAGAGCTACAAGAACAAAGCTTCCTTCTCAACGTGGCTGTACAGAATAGCGGTGAATCGATGCATCGACTGGACGAGGAAAAAGAAGCTGCAGACAGTGTCGGCTTTTTATGACAGTGATGATGAGGAGACAGACATATATGACACCATAGCCGACAGCGGTGGGGGACCTGAAGAGGCCCTGATAAAACAGGAGAACAAGGTTTATATAAGAAAAGTCGTGGAAGAATTGCCGGAGATTTATAAAACTGTAATTATTCTATATTATTTTGAAGACTACATTCCCCAGGAAATATCTGATATAATCGATGTACCAAAACGCACGGTAGAAACCAGGCTTTACAGGGGTAAG